>NZ_JBSFWR010000009.1:0-144587 GCF_053594915.1 Kitasatospora sp. NPDC002543
GACAACATGACCCGCCGCCTCACCGGCGAATCAACACCCACCTGGCGAGGCACCTGAACCCGACATCATGGAACTCACGAGATCAAACGCCCTCTAAAGCAGCGCGCTCCAGTACGGACAGCGGACGTAGGGCAGCGGCGGCGCACAGTGGTCGACGCTCCCGGACAGCACCGGGCCCCGCTCCGACCGGGCCACTCCGGGCGAGCTCGCGGTCAGCCCCGCCTCACCCGACTCGCCGAAGCGCAGTGCCAGTCGGTACCCGTCCGGGGTGGCCGCGGCGACGCCCGGGCGGTCCCGGCCGGCGTTCAACGAGGTGATCGTCCAGCCGCGCCGCCGCCAGTGCCGCTCCACCACGTCCGCCAGCACCGCCCGCCGGGGCAGCGAGACCACGGTGAGGAGGTCCCGGCCGCGGGTGACGTACCAGAGCAGCTCCGACGCGTGCCCCGGCAACGGCAGCCGCGCACCCGCCCGAGCGGGCGACCCCTGCCAGACCGGCGCCGGACGGACGGCGTCCAGGGTGTCCTGGAGCAGCGTCTCGCAGCGCTCGGCGGCGTCGAGCTGATCGACCGCCCCCCGGCGCTGCGCCCACCGGACCGCCGCGCCCCGCGCACCACCGGACCCCTCCGGGCCTCCGGGGCCACCGCCCGGGCATCCGACGTTCAGTTCGGCACCACCTGACTGCACAGGGCCCTCCGTACTCCCCCCGGCGTTCAACCCGGGCAGGCATTCCGTCACTCCTTGGACGGCGAACGGGTACGGGCAGTTCCCCTCCCGGTACCGTCCCTCACCGTTCCCACACCTTCGGTCCGCACCGCGCGGTACGGGGCCCCGCCGGCCGACCGGCCCGCCGCGCGGCCGACCGCCGGGAGGGCGCGGGCGACGGCGCGGACACGGCACGGCCGACAGGCGCACACCACCCGCACGACCGGCGCTCGGAGCACACCGTCGCCCCGGAGGCAAGCCCCGCTCCAGAAAGTCCGATTACCGCGCATGGTCATCCCCATCGAATTGACTGAACGTCAACTTCAAAGGTGAGACTGCCTCGACAGCAACATTCGCAAGGAGACCACCATGCGCATACTCTTCGTCGGCCCCGCCTCGGCCGGCCACCTCTACCCGATGGTGCCCACCGCCCAGGCGTTGCGCGCCGCCGGGCACGAGGCCCTGTTCGCCACCGGACAGCCGATCGACGTGATCAAGTCCGCGGGCTTCCCGGTCGTGGAGATCGGTGACGGCCGGGGCCTGCGGGAGATCATCGAGGAGCGCCTGGGCGGCAAGGTCCAGTACGTGCTCCCGAACACGACCCAGGAGGAGATCTTCGACCGGGCGGCCGCGATGTTCGCGCACGCCTCCCGTCCCGCCGTGGACGACCTGCTGGCGGCCGCCACCGACTGGGGCGCCGACCTGATCGTCCACGACTCGTTCCAGGCCGCTCCCCCGCTGGTCGCCGCCCGGCTCAAGATCCCGGCGGTGGTCCACAACTTCGGTGCCACCCCCGGCATCCCCATGGTCGAACTGGTCGCCTCGCACATGTCCGACCTGTACGAGCGGTGGGGCGTGTCCGGCCCGACCGTCACCGCGGCGCTCAACGTCGGCCCGCTCGGCGGCGACCCGGACGGCCTGCGGGTGCGCTACGTCCCGTACAACGGCGGCGGCACCGTCCCGGCCGAGTTCCTCCGCGAGCCCGAGCGCCCGCGGGTGGTCGTCACCCTCGGCACCGTGCTCGCCGAGATCGACGGCGTCCGCGCGGTGGTCCGCCTGGTCGAGGCGGCGGCCGACGTCGACGCCGACTTCCTGCTCGCGGTCGGCGGCGCCGACCTCGCCCCGCTCGGCACCCTGCCCGACAACGTCCGCGGCCTGCCCTGGGTCCCGCTCAACGAGCTGCTCGGTCGCGCCGACGCCCTGATCCACCACGGCGGTTCGGGCACCATGCTGACCGCCCTCCAGGCCGGCCTGCCCCAGCTGGTGCTCCCCCAGGGCGCCGACCACTTCGTCAACGCCGAGGCCCTCTCCGCCACCGGCGCCGCGCTGACCTCCACCTCCGACGCCGTCGACACCCCGCTGCTCACCCGCCTCCTCACCGACGCCGCGCTGCGCGACGCCGCCCACCGCCTGCGGGCCGACAACACCGCCCTGCCCAGCCCGGCCGCCCTGGTCCCCGCCCTGGAGAAGCTCGCCGACCGCCCCTGACACCCCGCTCCGCGGCAGCCGCAGGCCCACCGGCCCGCGGCTGCCGCGCGCGGGGGCGTGGTCATGCGGGTGTCCGCCGCACCGGCGGCGGTGTTCCCGGTACGGCGTCCGGTCCCGCCGTGCCTCCCGCCCGGGGCAGCAGGAGCGGGGTGGCCAGGACGAGCAGTCCCGCGACCGCGAGGGCGGTGCGCGGACCGGTCGCGGCGGCGAGCAGCCCGCCGAGCGCGGTGCAGACGGCGATGGAGGCCTGCTGGCCGATCGACCAGGCCGACAGGGTGCGGGCGACGAGGTGCTGAGGTGTGCGTTCCAGCCGGTAGGTGGCGAGCACCGGGTTGAACAGGCTCATGTTGACGATGATCGCCAGCTCGACGGCCATCACGGTGACGAGGCCGGCCACGCCGGGCCGGACGAAGACCAGACCGATCAGCCAGACGGCGCGCAGGGCACCCACGACCCGCAGGACCCGGTCCCGGCCGTGGCGCTCCACGACCCTCCGGGCCAGCCGGGAGCCGACCAGCCCGCCGAGGCAGGGGGCAGCGAAGGCCAGGCCGTACTGCCAAGGCGCGAAGTGGAGTTGGCGGAGCAGGAGCACCGCGAGGACCGGCTCGGTGGCCATGATCAGACCAGCGACGAGCATGTTGTTGAGGTACAGCGACCGCAGCCCCGGATCGCCTGTGATGTGCCGCCAGCCGTCGAGCACCGCCCCCGCCCTGACCGGGTTCCCGCCGGCCCGCCGCGGCAGCTCCTCCCGGCCGCGGATCGCGGTGACGGCCAGCGCCGAGAACAGGTAGCTGAGCGCGTCGGCCACCACGGTGGTGACCGGCCCGAGCCGGCCGACCGCCGCCCCGCCCAGCGGCGGCCCGATCGCGATGGAGCTCCAGTTCGTGGACTCGAAGCGCGCGTTGGCCACGAGCAGGTCCTCCGGCCGGACCAGGGCCTTGAGGTAGGCGCCGCTCGCCGCACCGAACGCGATCCTGGCCGCGGCCATCACGACCGAGACCACCAGCAGGTGGGCGAAGCAGAGGACTCCGAGGGCGTGGGCGACCGGGATCGTCGCCATCGCCGCGAACCGGACCAGGTCCGTCGCGATCATCACCGGGCGCTTGCGCCGGACCTCCACCCACGGCGCGAGCGGCACCGCGACCAGCGCACCCACCGCGGGCCCCACCGCGGACAGCGCGGACACCTCGGCGGGGCCGGCGCGCAGCACCAGGACGGCGATCAGCGGCAGCGCCCCGAACCCCAGCCCGGACCCGTACGCGCTCACCGCGTACGCCGCCCACAGCCAGCCGAACCGCCGGCCCAGCCGCTTCCCGCCCACCATGCCCGGAGTGCTCCCCTCGGTGCCCCGGCCGCGCCCGTACGGGCCGGCCTCCGTCGGCCTCCGTCGGCTTCCACTGGCCTCCGTCGACCTCCCCTGGCCTCGACCGGCCTCGGCGAGTGAGAGCCAACCCGGCGGTGCGGCGGCGGGTCAAACAACCGACTCACCCGCCCGGCACAACCACCGGTTGTTCCCTAAGGTGGATCGGCGTGGACCTCGAAGCAGTGCGCACCTTCGCCGCCGTCGCGGACGCCGGCCAGTTCCAGAAGGCCGCCGTCGACCTGTCGGTCACCCAGCAGGCCGTCTCCAAGCGCGTCGCCGCCCTGGAACGCGACCTCGGCGTGCGGCTGTTCACCCGCACCCCCCGCGGCGCCGAACTCACCATCGACGGACAGGCGTTCCTCCCCCACGCCCGCGAACTGCTGCGCACCGCCGAACGCGCCGTCGCCTCCGTGCGCACCGACCACCGCCCGCTGCGGGTCGACGTGATCAACTCGCGCGGCGCCGCCTCCGGCCTGATGCGCGGCTTCCACCACGCGCACCCGGACGTCGACCTCGACGTGCTGATGCTGCTCGACATCGAGGCCGCCCTCGCCGCCCTCCGCTCCGGCGCGCTCGACGCGACCTTCCGCGCCGTCGCCATGCCAGGCCGCCCCCTGCCCGAGGACATCGCGTCCGTCCGCGTCCTCGACGAACCGCTCCAGCTCCTCACCGGCCCCGCCCACGCCCTCGCGGACGCCGACTCCGTGACCGTCGCCGAGCTGGTCGGCCACCGCATCTGGATGCCCGGCATCCTCCCCGGCAGCGAGTGGGCCGCCTACTACGACGACCTCGTCGCCGAGTTCGGCCTCACCATCGAGGCCACCGGGCCCAACTTCGGCTCCGACGCCCTCCTCGACACCATCGCCGGCACCCCGGCCCTGGCCACCTTCATGAGCGAGCGGACCCGCCTCGTCTGGCCCGCCGGCCACGGCCTGCGCCGCATCCCGGTCACCGGTCCGACGCCCGTCTACCCCCACTCACTCCTCTGGCACCGCGACAACCCCCACCCCGCCCTGCCCACCCTCCGCGCCCACCTCGCCACCACCCCCACTCCCGGCGCCCCCACCACCTGGACCCCCACCTGGGTCCGCCCCCACCGAGACCCCACCGCCCCGCCCACCCGGCCCCGGAAAACGCGAGAGGCCCAGGTCGTATGACCTGGGCCTTCGCCGCTGGAGCGGGCGACGAGAATCGAACTCGCGCTCCCAGCTTGGTCAGCTCGCCACCCTCGCGGCGGAACCATGGCCCTGGCGTGCAGTCACGCTGCCCCGGTGTCGTCGCGGCCTTGGCGGGCCGCACCGCCGCTTAGCGTGATTTACCGGCCGAGACTGCCTCTTGCGGCACGGGTGAGACACGGATCATGTGGCTCACCAAGGCGGGTCGGTCAGCCGTCCTCTCGTGTCGGGCGGCGATGGCTGGCGATGGCTGCGGCTAGCGCGAGAATCGCCTCGACCTGGGCCATCTGGATGCGCAACTCCGGGTTGCCTTTGGCTGTCAACGACTTCGGGTTCAGCATCTCGAGAAGCTCTTCGGCCCGGGACACGTGTGTGGGGTAGTCAGCCATGTGAGCACGGTAGCTTCGACGCTCGGGCGGTGGAGCGGTTTTGGCCGGTGTCCTGCCTGGTTCGGGGTCGAGCGTGATCGAGGGGCCGCAAGCTGTCACGACTCGGTCAGGGCTCCTTGGGCCTGACCGCAATCTGGCCGAGTGGCCCCCCGGGCCGCGCTGATCTACCAGCACGCCACCAGCGAGCGGGACAAGAAGATCGCGGACGGCATGGACGCAGCGATCAAGGATGCCCTCGGTCGGGGGCACGACACCGCTCGACCAGCCGTAGAGGCACGCAGGGGGCACTGGAGGAGCCCGGAAATGCGAAAGCCCCAGGCCGTTGACCTGGGGCTTTACTGCTGGAGCGGGCGACGAGAATCGAACTCGCGCTCTAAGCTTGGGAATCTTTGGGCCTCCGGGCCAAAAATGGCCCATGACCTGCGAGAATACAGCCGCGGTCGACCCCTTCGGACACCCGGCGCAGACCACTGCTGCCCGTCGACCACCGCCCGTTCTGGCACGCATCTGGCACGCGCCGGAGTCGTCCGCTCGGAGGCCCGCGTCCGCGAGACGTGGCCGAAGGGCGCGATGCACCGCCGTCGGGCGTAATGGAAGGACCTGCCCCGGCGAACTGCATCCGGGTGTCGGGGTTGATCAAGCCGGTGTCGAGTGCCCGCGGCGGGAGTAGGACGGCGGTGAGCAAGGATGAGCGGCGAGCAGCTGTCCGGCGCAGCGCGACCGGACCGGTCGGAGGGGCCCGGCGAACACCTGCTGGGGGCACTGCTCGATCAGGCCCACGAGCTGCCGCCCCGGCTGATCGCCCCGCTGGTCGCCGACGCGGTGCGCAGGTTCGGCGGCCGTGACCCGGCGCTGCTGCTGCAGGACTACGGCCAAGTGGTGCTGGCGCCGTTGCCGGGGCGGGGGTTGGCCGCCGGGGAGCCGGTGCCGATCGACGGCTCCCCCGCGGGTGCGGCCTTCCTGCGCGGTGCCGCCGTCGAGGAACCGCAGGCCGACGGGGTGCGGGTGTACCTGCCGTTGCTGGACGGCGGCGACGAGGTGGGGGTACTGGCCCTCACCCTGGATGCCGTCGACGAGGACGACCGGCGGCGGCTGCGGCGCCTCGCCGCCCTGGTCGCCGATCTGCTGGTCACCAAGAGCGGCTACACCGACCGGATCTTCCAGGCCCGGCGCCTCGAACCGATGAGCGTGGCCGCCGAGATCCAGTGGTCGCTGCTGCCACCGCTGTCGATGGCCGTTCCCCGGGTCGCCGTGGCCGGCATCCTCGAACCGGCCTACCAGGTGGCCGGGGACAGCTTCGACTACGCGCTCAACGACGGCCTCCTGCACGTCGCCACGATCGACGCGATGGGCCACGGGCTGGACGCCGCGACCATGGCGACCGTGGCCATCGGCGCGTACCGGCACGCCCGGCGCGCCGACATCGGGCTGGCCGAGATCTACGCGTTCATGGACCGGGCCATCGCCGAGCAGTTCGGGCCGGACCACTTCGTCACCGCGCAGATGATGCGCCTGGACACCGGGACCGGCCACCTGCAGCGGGTCAACGCCGGCCATCCCCAGCCGCTGCTGATCCGCGACCACGTCGTCGTCGAACGGTTGGAGAGCGCCACCACCCTGCCGGTCGGGTTCGGCGGCGAGGAGCCGGTGATCAGCGAGCGGGTGCTGCGGCACGGTGACCGGGTGCTGTGCTTCACCGACGGCCTGGTCGAGGAGCGCGAGGCCGGCGGGGAGCAGTTCGGGGAGGATCAGCTCATCGACTGGGTCAACAGCGTCGAGCGCTCGCAGGACGGGGTGCGGGCCGTGGTCCGCGCGCTCTCCCACGTCCTGAAGGAGAAGCGGGGCGGGCGCACGAGCGACGACGCCACCCTCTTCCTGATCGAGTGGCGCTGACGCACCGGCCCCGACCAGGGCTTTCGTGACCGGCCGGGCCGGCCCGGTGCGGGCGGAGTACCGTGGGGATATCGGAGCGGCCGGAGCCGCCGCTCCCCCGAGGGTCGGCCCTCGCTCAGCGGGGGCTGGGCCGCGTCCGCGGATAGGTGGCGGGCCATGTCGGACGAAGCCGGTGCCGCGTTCCCGGGACTTCTGCCGGACCGGTTCCGGCAGGCCGCGAAGCCCGGGACGGTCCTGTTGCGCTTGGAGACCACACAGTCGCGCGAGGGCGTGCTCGACGGAGCGTGGTGGCCGCGTTCACGGGACGTCGGCGCCGAACTGCCTGGTCTGGTCCGCGCGTTGACCGAACACCTCGGCCCCGTCGCGAGCGTCGGCCTGGACACGGAAGCCTGGGACGACGTACCGGCCCGGCTGGTCGTCGACGGCCGGTCGGTGCACATCGACCGGTACCCGGTCGGTGACGACACGGTGATCGTCACGCGGGGCGACCGCGATCACTTCAGCCTGCTCGTCGTCCCCCCGCAGGCGAGCCAGGAGGCGGCCCTGGCCGCGATGGCCCGCGCGGTCGAGGCAGGCGGAAGCGACTCGGCACGGCAGATCCTCGTCGCCACCGGCATCGGCTCCGAACCGCCGGGCGAAGAGACCTGAGGAACGGCCTCGTGGGCCCGGCTCCTCCAGCGGACAGGAAAGGCAGGACGCAGAGATGTCCGTCTACGTGAAACTCTCGGCCGACGCCCGCGCCCCGGCGGAGCCGTCGAAGGGACCGCTGGACCTGCAGTACGAGGACGGCACGGACGACGGCGTCACCTTCGAGTACGACCTGCACCCGAGCGGCGCGCTGCGCGTCCTGCGGGTCTTCGAGGACACGCCGCACCGGATCGAGGCATGCTTCAGCTCCGAGGCGTGGCTCCAGGTCGTGGGCACCTACCTGCGAAGCGGCTCCGAGTACTGACGGACGTACTGGCGGCGATCCGCTCCGGGCGAACCGCAGGCCCCGACGACGGTTGCCCCGTCGGGTTTCCGCCCGGCGCCTTCGGACGGACACCGAGCGACGACGAGGGCGGCCCCTCAGACGCGCCCGTAACGGACCGCCTGGTCGGCGAACTCCCGGGCCATCTCCTCGGAAACTGTCGGACGGGTGCGGTGGATGGCGTCCAGATAGTCCTGAGTGCTGGGTTGGGTCCGCTCCCCCGTGTCCAGCGTGTGCTCGAACGCGCTCTGGGCGACCGCCATGGCGACCTGCCTGATGTCGGCGGGAGTGAAGCCCTCGCTGGCTTCGGCGAGGACCGCCGTGTCGGCGGCGGTACCCGTTTTCGCCGTGTAGCCGGCCCACAGCGCGTCGCGGGCCGCGTAGTCGGGTGGCCCGACCGGCAGGACGTAGTCGAACCGGCCGTGGCGCAGGAACGCCGGGTCCAGCGCGGCCACCGAGTTGGTGGCGCAGACGAGGAGCCGGCCGTCGCGGTCACGGAACCGCACGATCGACTTGAGGAGTTCGTTGACCACGCCGACCGACGCGGGGGCGGCGAGGCTGCGCGTACCGGCGACCTCCTCGACCTCGTCGATGAAGAGCAGCACATGGTCGAGCTGCACCACCTCTTCGAAGCGGCGGCTGAGTCCGGTGGCCAGCCCGTCCTCGGAGGCGAGCCGGGAGGGGAAGATCTCGATGAACGGCCAGCCGAGCCGACCGGCCACGGCCTTGGCGAACGTGCTCTTGCCCGTGCCCGGCGGACCGAACAGCACGACCGCGCGGGGCGGTTCCACTCCATGGGCGTCCGCCAGCTCGGGGTTCGCCAGGGGCAGCACCAGTCGCCGTTCGATGAGCCGCTTCTCGTCGGCCATGCCCGTGAGCCGCTCCCAGAGACGGGCTTCGGGCATGACCGCGCCCAGCATCGCCAGGACCGTCGCGCCCTGGGCACTGACGGCCTCCGACTTCTCGAAGTACGTGAGCCCCCGGTGGGGTTGGAATCCGGAGTTGACCAGTGCGGTGGCGCCGGTCTCCTCATCGGGCAGCAGCGCCGCGACGATCCTGGCACCGGCGTCCCGCAGACGATGCTCCAGCGCGGACAGCAGGGCGGTGCCCATGCCCAGGTTCCGCCAGGCGGGGTGCAGGGCGATGCGCAGCACCCATGCCCGATCCCCGTCCACCCGGCCCACCGCCGCGCCCACGAGATGTCCGTCGGCCACCACGACGACGCTCGGATTCCGTGCCTGCAACGCGGCGACCACGTCGGAGAGACGGAAGACGGCGGCGTGATCCGTGGTGGCGCTCTCGGCGTCGAGCCGGACCATCGCTTCGAGGTCGTCCGGTGTGAAGTCCCGGACATGCCATACAGCCATACGCCGCTCTCGCATACGCCGCTCTCGAACGTCGCGTGCCCCTGGACTTCCATCATCGATCGGCTCCGGCGTGGTCGCTCGCCGGGCGGGCGACCGCGCCTGGTGCGCGCCGAGGCGGGCGTTCGCGACGGATTCCTCCCCGCCCCACCGCCTCGGCCGTCCTCCTCCTGCTCGGCATGCCGACGCGGACCGCCGCGGGAACGGCCGTTCAGGCGAGCAGGAGTTCTGCCGCCGGGGTGTGGTTACCGGTCGCGGAGGCGCCGGCCATCGCCGAGGCGGCCGTGTCCGGGGCGGTGCCGGGCGGCACCACCAGCAGCAGGAAGTGGTCCTGGAATCCCCGGGTGACGCTGATCGTCGCGTCGCTGCCGGCGAACCAGTTGACCCTGACCGTCAGGCCGTTCGCCGCGACGGACCGGGGCACACTGTCCCAGGCCGTGGTGTCGAGGCCGACCCGGACGATGCGCCCGAAGTGGGCGCCGAGCGCGGTGATCAGGTCCGGCAGTTCGGCGAGGACGTGGTTCGAGCGGGGCCACCAGGCCCCGTCGAAGACGCCCTCCCGCGCCATCGTCGGCTCCAGCTCCAAGCGCGGCAGCAGCGGCACACCGGACACTGTCCACGGGCCGGAAGAGGAAGAAGTCGGGAAAGGAATCGGCATCATGCGAAGCCGCCCGTCCGGTCCACGAGGGACCCGTCATGACCCAGGGCGACGTCGACGCTGATGCCGGTGTGCGGAATGTCCTCGGTTGTGTTCCACGCTACTCCCCCACGGCCTCCCCCGAGCTGCCCACCGCAGGAGTAGCCTCGGAGACATCCAGGGCATCCCGCATCCCGGTCCCCGTTCCGGCTTCGTTCTGGGTGAAGCACAGCCCGGCAGATCCCGCTCCGGCGGGCAGCCGGAGACGGGAACGGTGAACGCCGTGACCACTCACTCGACTCAGCCCGCACGGCCCGGCCACGGCCTCACGGTCGCCGACGCCATGGAACCCTGCGACTACCAGATAGCCGACGACAGCACCGTCGACCAGGCCGACGACGTCCTCCGCGGCGCCCACCTCGACTACCTGCTCGTCCGCGGCCACGACGGCCGGTGTGAGGGGCTGGTCACCCGCACCGGACTCCACCCGTTCCTCACCCGCTCCTGGGACACCGAGCGGACCGCGATCAGCGCGACCACCCACCAGCGCGGCCCGTTCGCCTGGCCGACCATGGGCCTGGCCCTGGCCGCGATCGCCATGCGGATCAAGCGCCTGGCGGTCTGGCCCGTCGTCGACGAGGACGGCTACATCCTCGGTGTGCTCACTGCGGACCGCGCCACCGGTCTCCTCGCCGCCGCGCCGGCTCCGTGACGCCGTCGGTGGCTCAGCCCGACTGCCAGCCCACGAGTGCCGGTACGGCCGGTCTGCTCGTGGGCGGACCGGCCGTACCGGCTGCGGACGCCCCGTGGGGCGCGGGTGTCAGTCCAGGGGGTGAAGCGGGATGTCGAGGTAGGACTCGGCGCCCTCGGGAGAAGTGATCTCGACGCTGGTCGGGGTGGAGTTGGCGTCGGCGAAGAACTGGTCGTGGGTGCCGATGACCAACTGGAGCACGCGGCCCTTGCTCAGGACGTAGTGGGCGGGCTGCAGGGGGAAGGTCAGGGTGGTGGCCTGCCCGGCCTACTCGTTGGTGAGGGTGCAGGGGGCGTGGGTGATGATGTAGGCCTTGCCAGTGGCCGGGTCGCAGTCCAGCAGGTAGGCCACGATCGTGGCGTCCATCGCCCGCGGCTTCGCCGTCACCCGCAGCTCCAGGTCGCCCTGGACGCGCATGGGCTGCTCCAGCGGCGCGGTGGTCCAGATCGCGGCGACGTCGCGGTCGATGTCGGCGGTCTTGTAGACGTGCGGCAGGCCCATGCGCTCGGCCAGACCGGTCTGGACCAGCTTCGGGGCGACGAAGACCCCGGTGTCCCGGCCGGTGGCCTTGACCGATCGGGTCCAGCCCGACTGCGGTTGCCCGTCGGCCAGTTGGGCATCGGCCTGGCCCGCAGCCGCACCGGCCAGGTGGAAGCGCTTGCGGGGCAGGACGTAGTCCTGCCAACTGTCGTGGTGGCGAGCAGGCCAGCGAACGCGGCGAACTCGCTGGTCAGCCGGCCCGTCCGCCGTTCAGCGGTCAGTTTTCACCCGTCGCTGAGACGTTCACCACCCGTTCTGGCACGGATCTGGCACAGCCCCCGACAGGGGCCCGCTGCCGCCCTTGCCGACCAGCTCGCGAGTCGGGCACCGGCTCGTCTCAGATCCTCAGCTCAATCGCCAGCCAGATGGGCCCCCTTGGCCACTTGAAGGAAGCCCACAGACACAACGTCAGGCGGTCGGTCGCGAGCCGCCCACCCTGCACAGATCCCCGCAAACCTCTCCGACATGTCAGTGACCTTCGGTATGGTGCGGCGAACAGAGCGTAAGGGGGAGAGAGTCGTGGCGACCATTCGTCCCAGCCGCCGCATCGAACGGGCCGGCGTCAACGCCGTTCGCACCCTGCTTGAAGATCACGAGCACATCGTGCAAGAAATTGATGGCGGCAACGACCACGGTGAAGACCTCATCGTGAACCTCACTCGCGGAGGCAAGCGAACGGGCCACTACATCGCGGTCCAAGTCAAGAGTGGAAAAAAATACAAGCGCGCCCGCGGCTATGCCATCCCGATCGACGACCACTACGATGACTGGAAGCAGAGCAGGATTCCGGTTTTGGGCTTCGTCTACGATCCCGACACGGGTGAGATTTTCTGGACGAACCTGACCAAGAAGTTGAGGGAGGCCCCTAAAGCCCCTTCCTGGATTCAGATCCCAGAAGATTCGAAGCTATCCAACGACAGCATGCGCGGATTCGCCGCCGAAGTTGAAGAATACGTCGATAGCGCCGGGATGCGCGTGCGCGGAAGAACTCAAGAAGAGGGCTTTAGCGGGGCGGCCAGGGCAAGGAGGGGCCTGGATCCGGAAACGGCACCCAATCCCCTCTTCGAAGGGTTTGCAGATTTTGCACTCCGCCACGAGGAAAAAATCGACACCCTGGCTCGAGACGTGCGACGAGCCATTCCTCTGATGATCCTGGCAATCATCATGGCGTGGGAATGGCCCTACCAGATCAGATTCGTCGAAAGATACTCTGACATAAGTCCACTCCCCTGGGTGATGAATATCTACACTTTCATCTCCTTCGCCGCCCTAGCCATGTATTTCGAGTTCCGGGCCGGCCGGATCCCCAAGGAGACGGGGCGATGGCTGGCACTCTTCGCCGGAAACTTCCTCTCCGTTCCAGTTTGGGACCATGGCGACCAGCGGGATTGGTGGGGGACGGTATGGATCTTCGCCGGGGCATTTGGTCCGTCCCTCGGAGTTAAGTTCATCTTCGTCTCCTTTGTTGGATTCGCGAGAGAACGAAGGAGACGATCCCTGAGCTCGGATGAGTAGTAGGTCCCCACGTCGAACCGACCACTCGCCGGATCAGGCCCCGTCGACGCCAACTCGGCAAATCAATTAGGGCGGTTGAAATTTGCCAAAGAAGCCAGAATTCCCGCACCGCAAGGCTACCTCCTGGAAGCTTCTCCTAGTAATAATTGGCTCCCTCGGACTTCCCATCATTAACAATCTGGCGAAAGGCTTTCCGCCAGCAGTAGCAGACCCCGGTGACGGATTCATGAGAATCCAGGACATATCCATTGCCCTAACCATTGGCCTCTTGCTGGCACTTCCGGTCGAGATCATTGTCGCCAACTCTCATCGCCGCCAGCTGAAGCAGTATGAGCGAGAAGTTCAGTCGCTCAAGGAAGAAAGGCAGAAGATGCTCCTACTTCAGGCCCAGCAGGAGGCGGAGAGAAGAGAAGCCTGGGTTGCAGGAATAGAATCGGGTCGAGCAGCGAGGAAGGCTTCCTACAGTCCAACAATCGATGAAATCGACAAACTCTCGCCCGCCGAATTCGAGAGGGCAGTTCTACAGCTAATGGTGCGCGATGGCCTAACGGGCGAGGTTATCGGAGGACGCGGAGATCAAGCAGTCGATATTCTGGCGCACAGCGCCAATGGCCAGCCAATCGCAGTCCAGTGCAAGCATACGACCATCGGCGCCAAGGTCCCCAGTCGGGTCCTGTACGAGGTGAAAGGAACATCCGAAACAGTCTACGGGGCAAAAGACTCGATCATCGTGACCAACGGCTTCTTCACGCGAGACGCCCTCGAATGGGGCACCGAATACGGTATTCAACTGATCGACCGCGACATCCTGATCGAATGGTCGAAAAATGGAGACCACCTATACCAATTGGTCGAGCTCGAAATTCCGATCTAGCAGGTTGAGAACAGCGGATTCTTTGTGACCAGGCGAGTCTAAGCTGCAGAGCTTACTCGGGGTGGTCGTGGACGCCGCCTCGACCTGGAGCGGACCTCGGCGTTCATGGCTGGCTACTGGCCGGTGGTGCCGATCCCGATGCCAGCCCTGGCGGACGCGATGGAGCGGCTGTGGTGGAAGCGCATGGCAGACTCCTGGCAGCTGGTCTTCCACTGCGACCGCGACAACAACCCCTGCGACCACCTATTCCTGCCCGCTGAACACTTCCTGGACTGGTGAACGGAGCGGCGAGAGGACGTGCGGCCATGCCCTGCTGGTGTCCCGTCGCTACGTGCCAACCACTCACCGGCCGGCAGGTGGGCGTTCCCGGAGGCCCTCCAGCTGCATCGGAGCGAAACTGTTCGTTGTGATCTTGCGCAACGTTCACGGTCGGTCGGCTGGCCCTGAAAGAGACATCTCGATACGGCGATTCACCGATGGTGATTCAGCCGAGGAACTCACCCTTCTCCTGCACCGCGCATACGCCGCTCATGCAGCGGCTGGCAGGGTCTTCTTCGCGTCGTACCAGTCCGTGCAGGACACGGCTACCCGGATGGGGAGGGGGGAGTGCTGGCTCGCCTTCCGGGGCGCTGAGCTGGTCGGGTCGGTGACGGTAGCGGCACCGTACACGGTGCCCGTGGGGTATCCGGCACCAGCCGATGCGGGCTCATTCTGGCAGCTCGCGGTGGATCCCGCGTGTCAGGGGACGGGCCTCGGACAACGGCTGTTGACCGTGGCGGAGGACCGCATCGTCGCTCTCGGGGCCGCGGAAGCGGTCATCGATACGTCGGCCGAGGCCACTGAGCTGGTCGCTTGGTATCGCCGACGGGGGTACGTCCCCGTTGGGACGTGGCGGTGGGACGTGACCAACTACGAGAGCGTGGTCCTGCTGAAAGACCTTGCCGCAGCTGGCCGGGAACGGTGAAAACGTGCGGTCGGTGCCTCCCCAACTGGAAGGCACCGACCGCACGCGCTGGCGGCCGACGCTACTGGTCGAGGGCTCGCGCAGCGTCCTGCGCGGCGATGGTGAGGGCCTCATCGAGGGCCTCGGGGCGGCGTCCGCCGGCACTGGCAACTGGGCCCTTGCCACCGGCTCCGCCGCCGACGGTGCGGGCGGCGGAGGCGAGAAGCTGACTGGCCTGAGTGCCAGCAGTGAGAAGGCTGCGGGTGATGGCGGCGGCGAGGAGGGCCTTGCCGCCGTGCTCGGTGCCGAGGACGACGACGGCGTGGTCGTCGCCCATGAGGTCGGCGATGTTGGTGGCAAGCGCGCGGAGTTCGTCGGGGCCGAGACCAGTGACCTTCTCGGCGACGATCCGGCCACCGGGAACAGTGCGGGCAGAGGTAGCGAGCTGCTGGGCGCGGGTGTGGAGCTCGGCGTCGCGGAGGCGGGCGAGTTCCTGTTGGGCGGTGGTGAGGGCGTCGAGGCGCTTGCGGAGGGTGTCGGGGGCGTCCTGGGGGCGGGTGCCGAGGAGGGTGGAGAGTTCTTCGAGGAGGCGGCGTTCGGTGTCGTGGTAGGTGAGGGCGTCGCGGCCGGTGAGGGCTTCGATGCGGCGGAGGTTGGAGCCGATGGAGGCTTCGCCGAGGATGCGGACGGGGCCGGCGTTGGAGCCGTGGGGGACGTGGGTGCCGCCGCAGAGTTCGCGGGAGAAGTCGCCGATGTCGACGATGCGGACGTGGTCGCCGTACTTCTCGCCGAAGAGGGCGGTTGCTCCGGCGGCCTCGGCCTCGGAGCGGGTGGCGTGCCAGATGCGGACTTCGGGGTCGTCGAGGAGGTGGTCGTTGACGAGGGCCTGGATGGCGGCGAGCTGGGTGGGGTCGAGCGCGGAGAAGTGGGCGAAGTCGAAGCGCAGGCGGCCGGCGTCGACGAGGGAGCCGTGCTGGCGGGCGTGGTCGCCGAGGGTGCGGCGGAGCATGGCGTGCAGGACGTGGGTGGCGGAGTGGGAGCGGGCGACGGCGTCCCGGCGCGGGCCGTCGACGAGGGCTTCGGCCTGCTCGCCGCTGCGGATCTCGCCGTCGAGGATGCGGACGGTGTGGACGTGGAAGCCCTCCAGGCCGAGCCTGGTGTCCAGGACCTCCAGGAGCGCGCCGCCGGTGGTACGGATGGTGCCGGTGTCGCCGACCTGACCGCCGGACTCGGCGTAGAACGGGCTGCGGTCCAGGACCAGTTCGAGCGTGCTGCCCTGGTCGGCGCCGGGCACGACGGTGCCGTCGGAGATGAGGCCGAGGACGGTGGCTTCGGTGTCGAGGCGGTCGTAGCCGGTGAAGTCGGTGCGGCCGTGGCGGGAGGATAGTTCGCGGTAGGCGTCCTGGTGGCGCAGGGCCTCGGCGGTCTTGGCCTTGCCGCCGGCCTTGGCGCGCTTCTGCTGTTCGGCGAGCAGGGCGGTGAAGCGGTCCTCGTCAACGGCCAGCCCGGCGTCGCGGGCGGCCTCGATGGTCAGCTCGACGGGGAAGCCGTAGGTGTCGTGCAGTTCGAAGGCGGTGTCCCCGGTGAGGGTGGTGGAGCGGCTGTCGCGGCTGCGGGTGATGGCGGCGTTCAGCAGCCGGGTGCCCTGGGTGAGGGTGCGGGTGAAGGATTCTTCCTCGGCGGTGACGACCTGCTCGATGAGGCTGGCCTGGCCGGTGAGTTCGGGCCAGACGTCGCCGAGGTTGGCGATGACGCTGGCGGTGGCCGGGGCGAGGACGGGCTGGTCGATGCCGAGCATGCGGGCGTGCCGGATCGCCCGGCGCATCAGACGGCGCAGGACGTAGCCGCGGCCGTCCTTGGCGGGCAGCACGCCGTCCGCGATGAGGTAGGCGATGGAGCGGGCGTGCTCGGAGACGACCTGGAAGGAGACCTTCTCCTCGCCACCGGAACCGCTGCCCGGGTAGTCACGGCCGGCGAGTTCCTGGACGGTGGTCAGGGTGGGCAGGAGGAGGTCGGTGCTGCAGACGTTCTCGACGTCCTGGAGGATCGCGGCGAGGCGGTCGAGGCCGAGGCCGGTGTCGATGCTCTGCTGGGCGAGGTCGCCGAGGATCGGGAAGGTGCCGTTGTCGTCGTCCTCGCCGCGCATGGACTGCATGAAGACGAGGTTCCAGATCTCGACGTACCGTTCGCCGTCGACGGCCGGTCCGCCTTCGCGTCCGAAGGCCGGGCCCCGGTCGTAGTTGACTTCGGAGCAGGGACCGCAGGGGCCGGGGACGCCCATGTCCCAGAAGTTGTCCGCGCCGAGGCGCTGGATGCGTTCGGCGGGGACGCCGATCTTGTGCCAGAGCTGTTCGGCCTCGTCGTCGCTCTGGTGGACGGTGATCCAGAGGCGGTCCTTCTCCAGGTTGTAGCCCTGGGTGAGGAGTTCCCAGGCGTAGGCGATGGCATCGGCCTTGAAGTAGTCACCGAAGGAGAAGTTGCCCATCATCTCGAAGAACGTGGCGTGCCGGTTGGTGCGGCCGACGTTGTCGATGTCGGAGGTGCGGGCGCACTTCTGGATGGTGGTGGCGCGGGGGTACTCCGGGGTGACCTCGCCCAGGAAGTAGGGCTTGAACTGGTTCATGCCGGCGTTGGCCAGCAACAGGGTCGGGTCGGAGGGGATGAGCGGGCTGGACGGGACGTGGCGGTGGCCGCGTGAGGTGAAGAAGTCCAGGAAGGTGGAGCGGATCTGCGTCGAGCGCATGGCGGTAGGGCCCTCACGGAAGAGTCGCGGAGAGGTGGGGGGGTGATCACACGCCGAGCCGGGCCGAGAACGAGGACTGAGTGGTTCTCAGTTCTCCAGCTCGGCGCAGATAGCTCGCGCCCCCACGGTGTAGACCATGACTCCGGTATCCGTCGCTCTGAGGTGACGCAGCCGACAACGGACGCAACGGTGCGCTGCGACTGCGCCACCAACAGTAGCGGCTCCGGAGTCAAGATCGCTTGGAGTTGTCCTCCTGTCGGCCGATGCCCACAAGGAGGGGCAGAACGAAGGCGGCACGGTCGGCGCGGGGCATCACGAGGTGGGCTCCGGCCCGGGTGAGGGCTTCGGGGCCGGCGAAGCCCCAGCCGGCGCCGACGGCGGTGACGCCCGCGGCGTGGGCGGCGTGGATGTCGGTCTCGGTGTCGCCGACGAAGATGCCCGCTCTCGGGGTGACGTCGAGCCGGTCGAGGGCGAGCAGGACGCCGTCGGGGGCGGGTTTGGGCTGGGCGTCCTCGTAGCAGACGACCGTGTCCAGCTGGTCGAGGGTGTCCTGCGGCAGCAGCCAGTTGACCCGTTCGCGGCTTCGCAAGGTGACGATGCCGGTGCCGACTCCGGCCTCGCGGAGCGCGGCGAGGGTCTCGGCGACGTATGGGAACACCTCGGCGGTCAGGGTGGCCGTGGCGCTCGCCGCGGCCCAGCCTTCCTCGTTGATCGATCCGTCCAGTCCGAGGTCGGACAGGACGTACTCGCGCGGGGTGGTCGCGGCGGCGGGCGGGAGATCGGCGACGGTCACTCGCTTGCCGAGGGCCACGGTCGCATAGCCGGCCAGGGTGGCGAGTTGGGCGTCCCGGCTGTCGACGAGGACGCCGTCGAGGTCGAAGAGCACGGCCCGCTTCACGCGGCACCGCCCGCCCGGGGCGCCGGCAGGTCGGCCTCGGTGAACAGCGAGCGCAGCGTGACGCGGTGCTCGGCCAGCAGCGTCCGGCCGCCGAGCGGGCGCTCCAGGACACACAGCGCGTGGGTGACCGGTCCGCCCACCATCCGCAGGATGCGTGCCATGTGGAGCAGTTGGCCGCCGGAGCGGACCACGTCGTCGACCAGGACGATGCGGCGGCCGTCGATGGGAAGGCCTTCGACCTGGTGGAACGACCCGTAGCCCTTGGGCTTGCGGCGCACGAAGACGGCGGGCAGGCCGGTGGCGGCGGACAGCGCCACGACGAGGGGGACGCCGCCGAGTTCGATGCCGGCGAGCACCTGGGCGTCGTCGGGGACGAGGTCGGCCATGGCGGTGGCGGTGTCGCGCAGGAGCGCGGGGTCGGAGGCGAGCCGGTACTCGTCGAAGTACGCGTCGAGCCGGCCGCCGTCGGCGAGCTTGAACGGGGCGTTGACGCACGCGGTTTCGGCGAGCCGGGCGGCGAGGCCGGCCGACGGGGTGCGGGTGGTCATGCTCCTCCGATCGGGGTGGTGTCGAGCGAGGCGAGGTGGGCGCGGAAGGCGTCGGCGGACTCGGCGGTGGTGAGGAAGCCGAGCGGCCGGGTCGGGGTCTCGTACAGCCACCGCTCCTCGCGCAGGAAGGCGAGCAGGCGCAGGGCCGACGCGCCCGCGATACAGACCGGCACGGGCCGGATGGTGGTCGCGTAGTAGAGGGCGGCGGTCAGCTCGTGGAGGGTGCCGACTCCGCCGCCCATGGCGACGACCAGGTCGGCGTTCTCCAGGTAGTGGTTGAGGCGGGCGCCGGGGTCGGGCAGGTGGACGGACAGGGTGGTGTGGGGGTTGAACGCGCCCCACTCGTCGTGCTTGCCGGTCAGGGTGACGGCGGTGACCGTGGCTCCCTGGCCTCCGGCTCCGCGGGCGGCGGCCTCCATGAGCCCGTTGTAGCCGCCGTGCAGGAGCTGGTAGCCGGCCTGGGCGAGGGCCCGGCCGATCTCCTCAGCCAACGTCTCCTCCTGGGCGGAGGCGGGGACGACGCCGCCGAAGAAGACGGCGGTCAGGCCCTCGCGGGCCCGGCTGGCGGCCGGGCCCGCGAGGTGGAGTGCGTTCACACCAGCTCCTGGTAGGTGCGGTAGGCGGCGACGGCGTCGTGCAGGCCGTCGAGCGCCTGCGGGCAGGCCCGCTCGGCCAGGGCGAGCACCCGCTCGATCGCCTTGGTGACGTCGGCCGCCTCCGGGATGGCCGGGCCGCTGATCGCGGCGTCCAGGTCGCCCAGGCAGGCGCGGCCGATCGGGGTGACGGCGATCTCCTCGCGCAGCTGGTACCAGCCCCAGAACCGCGAGGCGGGGGCCAGGGCGGTCTTGATCAGGTCCTTCGTGGCCGTGTGCAGCCGGTGCCACTCGGAGTACGCCACGAACCGCTGGCCGCGCTTGATCCGCTTGTGCAGGAGAACGGCCAGCACCAGGTGTTCGATCAGCAACTCGGCGCAGGAGCGCGGCCGGGCGAGGAAGGCGGCGGCGAAGCTCTCGGCCGCCGCGACGTCCGGCGCGGCGACCGGTCCGGGCCGACGGTCGAGGAGGACGGCGGTGCTGACCGTCTCCTGCAGCCGCGGAATCCGGGAGGCCGGTGCGACGTAGAGGTCGATCTGGTGGAGCTTGCCCTCGTCCGGGACGAGGAAGACCATCCCGACGCCGCCGAGGTCGGCGACGATGGTGTCGCGCCAGCCGGGCAGCAGGGCGCCGGCCTCGACCGGCATCAGGGTATCCAGGGCCTCGACGAACGACGGGAACCGGGCGTCGTGGACGCCGGCGACGAAGTCGACGTCGGACAGGCGGTCGGCGGTGCCGTGGGCCAGCGACCCGCGGACCATCAGGTGGGTCACCGCCGGGGAAGTGGCCAGGATGTCGGCGAGCTTCGACAGCAGCGGCAGCTGCGCGGGCCGGTTGGCCTGGGTGATCGCCGCCAGTTGCAGGGTGGGCATGCGCTTCTTCCTTCCGGGCGTGGGTGCGGGCTGGGATCAGGCGGGGATGGCGAGGAGGCGGCGTTTGGCGGTGTCCCAGCGGGTCGCGGCCTCCATGTCGCCGAGGGAGGTGTGCAGTTCGGCGATCAGGTCGTAGACCGTGCCTTCCGGCAGGGCGTAGGTGTAGAAGAGCCGCAGCAGCATCCGCTCGGCCGCCTCCGTGTAGCCGAGGGTGGCCATGTTGCGGGCGCTCTCCAGCCGCACGGCGAGGACCGTCTGATCGGCGGCGGGCAGCGGCTCCGCGACCACCGGGCTGAGCGCGGGACGGCGGGCCAGGTGGCGGTAGGCGTCGTCGGCGTACACGTCGGCGATCAGGTGGATCCGGTCCGGGCCGAGCAGGTTGCACACCCCGTGGGCGTACGTCGGCGTCAGCCGCCAGATCCGCCCGCCCGTCATGTGCACCTTGGTGCCGCCGGTGACGAGGAAGGCGGACCTGTTGGTGTGCAGCGGGATGTGCAGCCGGTGCCGTTCGACCTGGTCGAGGTCGTCGTAGTCGCGGTGCTCCCAGAGGAAGGCGTTGCCCTCCAGCCGGGCGAGCCGCACCCACATGAAGTCCAGGCCGAGGTCGGCCAGGAACGCGGCGGTGGCCGGCATCCGGCCCAGCAGGTCGGTAGGCCGGGCGGCGCAGTCGCCGATCGTCACGTCGGCGGCGTCGCCGGAGGCGTTCATCAGCGAGGTGGTCCACCAGCCGCCGGACTGGTAGGCGCCGTACTCCGCCTTCCAGGGGGCCTGAGCGGTCAGGGCTTCGTGGCGCATCCACTCCAGGTGGGCGGAGTCCACGGCGTCCAGCTGGGCGATCTGCCCGGCCAGAGCGGTCAGGGTGCTGTCCATCGGTTCCCTCCCGTTGCCGGCTCGCGGCATGGCGAACCGGAATGCACGTGGTGCTGGATGGGGTCGATCAGGCGCGGATCCCAGCGCCCTTGATCTCACGCTTCGCTGTCGGTGATGCACGGACAGCGAGGTGGCGTTCAGGATGGCGGCGCCGGGTGCGGCACCGATACGACGCGGCTGCCGTCACCGTCCCGCCGTCCCGAAAGGCGAACCATGTCGGTACGCGTCATGACTGCCGTCACGGCCGCCGTCATCTGGGCCGGGACGACCTCGAACGGGTTTCCTGTCGAGCGACCATGGCTATCGTCAGAACAGACGAACGGGGACGGAGATGATCCGCGGTGGCTGAAACTCCCACACTCCTCAGGGTTTTGACGCTTCAGCGACACTGGCAGGTCTACGAGACCTTCCGCCTCCGGTTCGAGGCGACGGCGAACTCGGCCGCCGAGCAGGAGCGCGACCCTCGGCTCCGAGGTCTGTCGGTCTCCAAGCGGCAGTTCGAGCGCTGGTACGGCGGCGCGGTGAAGACCCGCCCCTACCCGGACCAGTGCCGGGTGCTGGAGGCCATGTTCGGCGTCGGCGTGGACCACCTCCTCGCGCCCGCACCGGCCGGCCCTGTATCCGTGCCCGCCACCACCGCCTCGTTCGCCGTTCCGCCACCACGGCCGGCCCCTGTCCTCCTCCCACCCGAGCAGGCAGCGGCACTGCCTGTCGGTGGCCCGTTCAGCAGCAAGCCCCGCTTCGACGCGGGCACCACGGAATTGGAAAGGCAGGTCACGATGGCAGCTCGTCGTGCGCTTCGATTCACCGCAATGGCGGAGGGCAGCAGCATCGGCTCGGAGACCCTGGGCCAGATCAACGACGAGGTACGGCGGCTGACCGCCGCCTACCCGAAGCTGGCACTGCCGACCCTGCTCGGCGACCTGGTCGAGGTCCAGGACCTCACCTTCCAGTTGCTGGAGCACGGACGGGTCAAGCCGTCGCAGGCCCGAGAGCTGTACCTGCTCGCCGGGATCACCTCCGGCATGCTCGCCAAGGCCAGCCACGACCTGGGCAATCCGAGCGCCGCCATGATGCAGGCCCGCACCGCCTTCGTCTGCGCCGACAACGCCGACCACCACGCCATGCGCGCCTGGGTCCGCTCGCTCCAGTCTCTGATCTCCTACTGGGCCGGCCGCCCCGGAGAGGCCGCCGACTACGCCGCCCTCGGACAGGGCGCCGTCGGCGACGTCCGCGGCACCACCAGCGTCTGGCTGGCCTGCCTCTCAGCCCGCGCCCACTCCCTCCTCGGCAACGGCGAGGCCACCCGCACCGCCATCCGGCAGGTCGAGGAGGCCCGCGCGACCGTCGAACCCGACGACCTCGACGCCTTCGGCGGCATCATGACCTTCCCGCTGCCCCGCCAGCTCTACTACGTCGCCGAGGCCACCGTGCAGCTCGGCGAAGACGCGGCCCTCGGCGAGAGCCAGTCCGAAGCCGCCGTCTCCGCCTACCGCGACGCCACCGAGGACGAGTGGGCCTTCGGCGACCAGGCCGGCGCCCAGACCGACCTCGCCCTCGCCCGCATCGCCCGCGGCGAGATCGAGGGCGCCGCCGAAGCCGTCCGCCCCGTGCTCGACCTCCCCGTCAAACAACGGAACTTCGGCATCGTCAGCAGCGCCCAACGCGTCCACGCCGCCCTGCACGGCGCCGGCCGTCGCAGCAGCGGCGGCGCGGCGGCCGGTCTGCGCCAGGAGATCGAGGCCTTCACCGCCACCCCCACCTCGGCCCTCGTCCGGTGACCCCGCGGATAGGCTCCGCAGCCATGACCCCACTCCGCCTGACCGGCCCCAACCTGGCACTGCGCGAAGTCGAACCCGAGGACACCGACGACCTCCTGGCGATCTACGGTGACCCCGAGGCCACCCGGCACCTCAGCTTCGAACCCCGCACCCGCGAGCAGGTCGAAGCGATCACCGCCCGCTCCATCGACTCCGCGCACGCCACCCCGCGTACTGAGTACTGCCTGGCCGTGACCCGACGCGGTGAGCACCAGCTGATCGGCTACGCGCGCCTGGCCACCGAGCCGCAGCAGGCCGCCACCATCGGCTTCGCCCTCCACCCGGCCGCGTGGGGCAAGGGCCTCGGCACGGAGACCGTTCACCTGCTGTGCGCCCTCGGCTTCAACACCCTCGGCCTGCACCGCATCTGGGCCGCCCGATCACCGCTCAACGAGGCCTCCGAACGCACCCTGCTCCGGGCTGGGTTGACCGAGGACGGCCGGATCCGCGACCACGTCTTCGTCCACGGCGCCTGGCGTGACTCGATCACCTACTCGATCCTGGACCACGAGTGGGCACCGATCGACGGGCTGGAAGCGGACGGAGCCGCTGAGTCCGATGGCGGGCACAGCCCGGGAAGGTGATCCCATGCTGCCCGAGCCGCACATCGTGATCCCCGGCATCGCCGGGTTCGCCCGCGGCGACGTGCCCGACCCGCCGGCGACCGACGACGGCAACGCCTGGGTCGACGGCTTCTGCTGGCTCTACTGCGGCCAGCAGTGGACCCGCGTCCTGTGGATCGGCCCCGCTCACGTCGCCGGCGCCCAGGCGCCCATGTACGCCTGCGGGCCCTGCATCCGCGAACTCCAGGAACGGGTCTGGCGCTCGATCCTGCTCAACGACGAGCCGTCCTGTCCGGCACAGCCCACCCCGCAGGGCCGAGAACCCCGGCCAGCGGCCAGGCGCCCAGGCCGCCATCGTCGTTCGAGCTGGCCGCTGATCCCCCGGTAGTGCTGCTGTCGGGCGGACGTGTCAGTCAGCCGGTCGGGACCAGGCTGCCGAAGCCCAGCCCGGCTGGCCGCGCGGCGCGCAGGGCCGCCCTGGCGCGGGCCGCTCCACCACGGGCTACCGCTTCGCCTCCCCCGACAGCAGACATGCGCTCTCCGAGGCCCGCGCACGCCCGGCAGATCCCCGGCTGGGGCACCGGGTCGTGGCACTTGGCGCACTCGGCGTACCGGGCCGCTGCGGGCCGTACGACGGGCTGGACGGGCGGCATCTTGCGCTCCAGGCGGTAGCGGAGCACCGCGACCGCCGAGTGCATCGGGGCAGGAAGGCCCGGCAGAAGGGCCTGCGCGAGGTCTGCGTGGGTCGCGCCTCGCTCCAGCCACTGCGCGACGAGGGGCGCGAGGTCCTCGGCTTCGGCCTGGCCGAGCCGCAGGCGCGGCTCGGGGCGGATCACCCGGAACAGCGTGGCGACCGCCTCGTCGAGCGGCTCGTCGGTCTTCTCCTCGGAGTCTTCCTCCCGCCCTCCCGCCCTCGCCTGCGGCTCGTCGGCGAGAATCGGCTCGATGATCTGCTCGGCGGGGAGGGAGGGTTCTTTCACCAGCTCCTTTGGAAGGGCGTCAGGACCGCCGGTGGTCGCTTCACCGGAGACCGGATGGGTGGCACTCGGCAGCACCGTGAGCTGCGGGGTGTCGTAGACGTGGGTCTCGGTGATGATCGTGCCGTCCGGCATGCGGATCTTCTCGACCCGATAGAAGCCTGCCTCGGCCAGCTCTTTCAGGGCTTTGCGGATCGCGCCGCGTCCCTGGGGGCTGGTGTCGGCCATGTGCCGGCCGTCCTCGCGCCAGCCGTCGGGGCGGGAGAGGAGGTCCGCGAGCAGGCCGCGGGCGGTGTAGGAGAGCCGTCGGTACTGCAGGACGGCGTTGGGCAGCACGGTGAAGTTGCGCGCATGGGCGCTACGATGGATTCGCATCGGGAGTTGACGCTCCTGGTGCCGGACCCCGGGGTGTTACGAGCACCGCCGGGGTCGCCTATTTTCGGTTGGACTACGGAACGTAGCACACGCACGGCCGAAAGATCGAAGGATCGCGAGCGATCACGATCACACTCTGCTGCCAATGGCAGCAGGGAAGTTGACGTCTCGAAACTCCCCCTCCGGGAGAGGAGAGCCGCCACCGGTCGGTGGCGGCCCCGTTGCCGGTCAGCTCAGGTTCCACACTGTGCCGGCGAGCAGCCCGTCGAAACCGAGTCCCCGGTACATCTGCTCGAACGACTCCCACTCCCGTTCGTCTCCACCGGAGCCGCGAGCGGTAGTGACGTCGGCGGCGCCGAGGTCGTGCTCGCGCCATTCGTGGGTGCAGCGGCACCGGACGAAGACCAGGTCGGGCCGTACGCGGATCAGCAGCCAGTCGCGGGAGGCGTCGCACATGGCGCAGGTGATGGTGATGCCGTGGGGGTTGAGGGGTCCGGGGTGGGGAACGGCGAGGACGACGTTGCGGCCGGCGTCGGCGGGATTGGTCAAGTGCGGTGCCCTTCGATTCGGATGCAAGCACCACAAGCCGACCAGTAGCCGGACGGTTCCCGGTCGCCGGAGAACGACATCGAATCGACATCACGGCTGCGCGGCAAGCCGGTTGAGGGTCGCCTAGACCGTCCTTTCTCGGAAATCCGAGGTGGCTTTCCCCGGAAAACTACTGCGGATTTTCCGGGAAAAGCCTCGTGCTGGGCGGCGGGTCAGCCTCGACCGGTGAGCAGGCTGGATTCGCGGGCGAGGAGGTGCTCGGCGAGGGCCTGTGCCTCGGGCACCAGGCCGTCGAGGATCTCGCGGGTGAAGGCGCTGTCGGGCCGGAGGGCGAGGTTGCGGATGGTGGCCCAGTGGTCGGCGATCAGGTGGAGTGCCTGCTGGGAGTGCTGAATGGCGTCTTGGCGCTGGGTGTGGAAGTGGTCGGCGCGCTGGGCGGCCTCGGGCCAGTCGATGACGCCGTCGTCGACCAGCTGGGCGAAGGCCGGCTGGGTGTCGCCGTCGGCGGTGCGGACGGCGTCGGCCTGCTCGACCTGCGCGCGCAGCCGGTCCTCCTCCTGGCGGCGCTCGAGTTGAGTGAGCGCCGCGGGCAGGTCGAGGTCGCCCTCGGTGACGCGTGTGGCGAGGTCGGGGGCCTGGTCGCGGAGAAGGTCGCACTGGGCCTGCTTGGCCTTGGCGTCGGCCTTGTTCTTGCGGGCCTGCTCGTAGGCGGCGTCCAGACCCATCGCCCCGGTGATCACCGGACGGACGAGGCTTGGGGCGTACTTGATCACCGTGGTGGCAAGGGAGACGCGGGCGGGGCCGATGCCGTAGGTGGCGGCGTCGGCTCGCGCGGAAGATTTCGAAGCTGAACGCTCCTTGGCGATGATCATGGCGCGCTGGCCCTGGGTGAGGTTGCGGCGTCGGGCGTTGAGCGACCAGGCCACGTCGACGGCGGGGGCATCGCCCTTGTATGTGGTGAAGCGGGGTTCGACGCCGGCGAGCCTGCAGGCGGCGAGGCGGTTGCGGCCGTCCAGCAGGACGCCGTCGGCGTCGAGCAGGATCGGCTCGTACTGGCCGTCCTCCTTGATGCCCTGGGCGAGGTCGAGCAGTTCGTCCTCGCTCATGGTCGGGAACGTGGCGGTGAGGGGGTGGACCTTCACATGACTCCTTGAAGGGGTAGAGGTGCGGGTTGGCCGGTGCGGCGACAGTCAAGGGCCCGGCATGAGCCGGACGGTTACCGCCTGGGGCGTCCCGTACCAGGGGCGGGCGGCGCCGGCGGCCCGGGCGGCTGCACGGTCACCGTCACCGCAGGAGCGGTGGGGCGGCCGGTGGTGCTCCTGGAGCGGGCCGCAGCGGTGCGCGGTTCCTCCTGGGTCACGGTCTGCGCGGGTGTGGGAAGGCGGGCACTGCGGCGGATGCGCCAGGTGAGGACCGCGGCGGGTGAGTCGGCGGTGGCGAGTTCGCGCCGTCCGGCGGCCTGGGTGAGCAGGGTGGTGGGGTCGTGGCCTGCTGCTTCGGCTTCGGCGAGGGTGGCGGCGAGCGCGGCCCAGCCGTCCTCGGTGAGCAGGCGGGTGGCCTGGTCGGCGGGCAGGACGCGGCGGAGGGCTGCTTCCTGCCGGTCCCGAACGGCACCGGGCAGGTGCCGGCCTTCGAGGTCGAGGTGGGCGAGCGGCTTGGCCGCGTGCCGGGAGTAGGCGGCGCGCAGGTGTCCCGCCGCCGTGCGGGCGGCGTCGGCCTGGTGGCGGTGGCCTTGGGCGGCGTGCCACTTGGCGATCACGATCGCGAGCAGGACGAGGCTGGTCAGGATCGTGGCGGCGGCCGTGCCGTCCTCGCCGCGGCTGGTGGTGGGTCCGGCGTGGAGGAGTTCGCGGGCGGCGGAGCGCATCGCGCGCAGGTCGGCGCCGGCGGCGCGGGTGTGGGCGATGCGGGTGTACTCCAGGGCCCGTGCGGCCTGGTGGATCTCCTTCCTGCTGAGGGTCGGGCTGGTGGTGGCGAGCGCGTCGAGGACTTCGAGGCCGCCGCGGATCACTGCCTCCGCGCGGGCGGCGTCCTGGTCGTCGTCGAACGCCGGGTAGGCGCGTTCGACGGTGGTGCTGGCGCGGTGACGGCCGACGGCGGGCCGAGCGCGTGGATCGGGTGCGGGGTGGGTGGGCTGGTCGACGCCGAGGCCGAAGCGCGCCTGGATCTGGGGTTGGGTGAGGTCGGCGGCGAGCTTGCTGCCGGAGAACCAGACCGGCCCGCCCCCGTCGCCGTTGGAGAGCGCGAACTTGTAACCGGTCACGTCGCCGGACGGCGCGCGGCGCACGCCGAGGAGCACACCCTTCGCGGCGAGCCGGGCGGTGAACTCCTCCTCGTCCGCAGCCCCGGCCAGGGCCTGGCGGACGGCGACACGCAGGCGGTCGCGGTCGGTACCTTCCCGGCCGAGGCGCTGAGCCTTGCGCAGTTCGGAGCCCTTGGCACGCCTGGGGATCGCATCCCGGTACTCGCGGGTGCGGGTGTCGGAAAGGTCGGCGAGCTTGTACTCACGTTCGATCCTGGTGAGTTCGGCTTCGACGCGGTACTGGTCGCCTCGCAGGCGGGCCTGGGTGAGGTCGGCCCGCACGACGGTGGCGAGGATGTGGACGTGGTCGTCGGCGTGGCGCACGGCGACCCAGCGGCAGGCGTCCTCGTCACCGTCCGGGGCGATGCCGGCGGCGGACATGACCCGGCGGGCGATGGCCGCCCAGTCCTCGTCTCCGAGGATGCGGTCATCGGGGTCGGCGCGGATCATGCGGTGGTAGACGTGGTTGTTGATCTTCCTTCCGTACTGGACGACGTGGAGGTCGAGGACGTCCCGGAGCTGTTCGAGGGTGGCTGCCGGGTCGCGGCCGGGGTCAGGAACGAATCCGTCCCACGAGGCGACGATGTGCGGGTCGGTGTGCTCGTTCGCCTTGCCGGGCCCGAACAGGTAGCGGAGCGCGCCGAGGGTGTTGTTGCCATGGACGGCCTTGCTGATCAACCGCGCTTCGCCTTCGCCAGCCGCATCGCGGCGGAGTCGACTCCGGCGACGGCCCGCAGCCCCGCCTCGAAGGCGCCTTGGACGGCGGTGGCGGCGTCCCGGACCGCGGCGGGCTGCACGCTGGCGCCCGAGTGGTAGGCGTGGGTGAGCTGGTTGAGGTTGTTCATCGCGCCGGCCTGCTGGCGGCGGGTCGCCCTGAGTTCGTCGACGGCCGCGTCCAGGCTCGCGTCCCGTCCGCCGAGGCCGGCGCCGTCTTCGGAGAAGGCCTTGCGGAACAGGTAGTGCGCGACGGTCAGTCCTGCCGCCTGCGCCCGGCTCTCGATCTCGGTCTTCGCTGCGGGGCTGACGCGGAACGAGACCTTGGTGTGCTTCGGGTTCTCGTCGTCACGGCGGCGGCGCTTGGGCTTGCGGCGCGCGTCGGCACGGTCAGCAGGGTGGACGGCGGCAGCGCTGGCGGCGGTGGTTTTCTCCTGGATTGCCGCGCCCTCGCGGTGGTCCTGCGGTGTTGCCGGGCGCGCCCTCGCGCTCGGCAACACCGCCTCGCCCGCGCCCTCCTGGGCGGGGGCGTCCGCATCCGGGCCCCGATCAGGGGTCCGGATGCACTCGCTTGCTCCGCTGTTGGCGCAGGGGCGGTCGCCGTCGTTGCGGTCAACAGAGTCGATGGCGCCTGCCAGGTGCGGGCAGGTTGCGGGTCGGATGTCGGTCAGAAGATGGTCCTCGGGTACGGGGTGTGTGGGAAGAGGCGACAGTGTCCGCGCAGGGTCCGGCTTGGTGGCGCCGGACATCGCTGGTACGGGTCGGCGGTCGCGCGGCGTCGGGGACCACGCGGTCGACGGGACGAGAGCTGCCGGTCCCGCCAGGGTCAGTCATCGACCGCAGGCGGGACCGGTGAGCGGAGGACTTCTGCGCATCGGCAGAAGTCGGGGTGACCGGCCGGACCGGTCCGGTCGGTCACCCTGGTCGGGTCAGTCGGTCGACGGGTGCTGGCGGGCCTGGTCCTCCGGGAACTCCTTGCGGAGTTCGTCCATCAGGACCGTGAAGCGAGTACTGCCGAGCGGCAGGTTGGCCTCGCGGACCGCGCGCTCGACGACCGGACGGCTGGGCCGGCCATGCGCCCGGACCGCCGGACGGCTGACCTCCAGCAGTTGGTCCATCGACGCGCCCGGAGGCCGTCCGGTCCGTCGGGCCCGGACCTCCTCCCCCTCGTCCGAGGGGCGGCCGTCCGTCGGCTCCTCGGGGACGGGCAGTTCTGCCGACCCGGCCCCCTGACCATCACCGCCCTCGGCGGACGGATGGTCGTCGGCATCGCGGGGCTCCTGGACCGGACCGGCCGCAGCCGTCCCGTCCGGCTCGTCGGCGGCCGACGGCACGGGGTCGGCAGAAGTCGCCTCGGCCGGGCCGCCCTGGCCAGCTGGCTGCTCGGGAATGTGCCGGGCGATGAGGATGTAGAGGTGGACGGCCCCGCCGAGGGCGATCGGCGAGAGCGTGGCGAGCACGCCGACCGCCGCGTCCCCGAGCCGGAGCGGACCAGTTCCGTCGAGCACGTGGTTGAGCCGGACCGCGTGCAGGGCGTTCGCCCACACGCTTGCCGCCGTCGCTCCTGCGAACAGCAGCCAGGCGTAGGCCCGGGCGGGCCAGGATGCGGCGCGCAGGACGAGCAGGGCGCGCACGCCGTAGGCGATGAACCCGTCGATGGTGAACGGGAAGACGTACGTCAGCGGTCCGCGCACGTGGATCGCGACGGCCATCTGCTGGAGGGCGTCGAAGGACAGGATGAAGCCGGCCAAACCGATCAGCGAGACGGCGAGGCGGTCCCAGAAGGTGGCACGGGGACGGGAGACAACAAGGGGGCTGAGCCGGACGGCTGCGTCGGCGGTGGGCAACACCGTACGCTGGAGCACGCAGGTTCCTTCCTCGGTGCGTTCGGGCTGCAACCCTGCACCGGGGTCGATCGTCGTGGATGGGCGGTTTTGGGACCTTTCAGGCCCTCGGTGTTGGTAGCACCGGGGGCCTTCGGCATCTCCGTGAGCAGAGAAAGCGCTCGATGCGCTTTGCATCGACTTGCGATCCTCTACGGGTCACCCTATAGTCGACCCGGCTCCCATGCAAATGCCATCAGCCATCGATGCGAGGTGAATCGAATGTCCGAGCAGCCGGCCGCGCCGGAAAGCCCATCGCCAACACCCGAGCTGAGCGAAGAACACGCCGCCGAACGGGTCCGCCTGGAACGCGAGTACCTGGGGTGGAGCACCGGCGAACTCGCGAAGCGGATGACCGCTGCCGGCTACCCGATGAACCAGTCCTCCGTCTGGCGGATCGAGAGCGGCGAGCCCCGCCGCCGGATCAACCTCGACGAGGCGATCGGCTTCGCCAAGGTCTTCGGCCTGCCGCTGGAGGAGTTCCTCGGCCCGCCCGAGTCCTCCTCCGACAAGCACATCACTCAGCTCACCACCGAAGTGGTCGCCAGATACCGCTTCCTGCTCGACCTCATGCAGAGCACCAGCTCGGTGTTCAAGGCCGTCGACCAGTACAACGCGATGTTCCCCCAGCACGCCAAGGAGCTGAACGACCGCATCGCCCGCGCCATCGCCGAGGAGAACCGCCGCCGCGGCCCCGTCCGCGAGAGCCCGATGGTCTTCCTGCGCTACCCGACCTTCCAGCAGGCCGAGAAGCCGTCGGACGCCGCCGCGCAGGAGTAGTAACCGGGCGATCCGCAGCACGAACGTGATCGTTCTTGGGAGCGAGCCGGACGCCGTCTACAGTCCCCACTGCACCACGGAAGCGCCGCTTGGCACGGCCGGGAAGCAGAGCTAACGTCACACCCCACGCGGCCACCAACCGCGCGAACCGCCCATCCACGACGATCGACCCCGGTGCAGGGTTGCAGCCCACCAGCCACCGAGGAAGGAACCGCGTGCCGCCCACCAAGCGCACCACCCTCCCGTCGCCCCGCCCGTCCACGCGGCCGACTCCGGCGGCTCCGGCGTTCACCGCCGAAATTCCCAGACCGATCTGACGGTCCTCTCCAGCCGCCGCCCGCCCACCCGGCACCCGGCGGCTTCCCCTTCCAGCGCCCCGCGCTGTTCCACGCCACTCCCGCAGTCGCCGCGCACCCGCGCGCCCACACCTGCCCGGAGACGGCGCCCACTCCCCTCCCCTCACACCGCCCATCCACGACACCGCACGCGGTGGCCCGGGTTGCAGCCCGGGCCACCGCGATTGGAGCCGCGTGCCCGAGCAGTACCTCACCGTCGCCCAGGTCGCCGAACGCCTGGGCACCAGCGAGCGCTTCCCCCGGCGTCTGATCGCCGAGCGCCGCATCGCCTTCGTCAAGATCGGCACCCACGTCCGCATCGCCAAGAGCGTCCTCACCGCCTACATCGAGGCCAGCACCGTCCCCGCCATGCGTCCGTCCCGCTCCGGCCGCTCCCGCTTCGGGAGGGCTGTCTGATGGCGAACACCTCCGGCCGTCGGCGCCGCTGGGGCTCCGTCCGCAAGCTCCCCTCCGGCCGCTTCCAGGCCCGCTACCCCGGCCCCGACGGCGCCCTGCGCAACGCGCCCGAGACCTTCGAGACCAAGGGCGACGCCGAGGCCTGGCTCGTCGAGACCGAGGCGGACATGCGTCGCGGCGAGTGGCGCGACCCCAACGCCGGGGCCGTCAACTTCCTCCTCTACGCCACTGCCTGGATCGACGAGCGCGACCTCGCGCCGCTCACCGAGGAGCTGTACCGCCGGCTCCTCCGGCTCCACATCGCGCCGACCTTCGGCGAGTCCGAGGTGAAGGAGATCACCGCTCCCCATGTCCGCTCCTGGCGCGCCGGACTCCGCAAGCGCGGTATCAAGACCACCGCCGCCAAGTCCTACCGCCTGCTCAAGTCGATCATGGAGACCGCGGTCGACGACGAGCTGATCCGCCGAAACCCCTGCCGCGTCAAGGGCGGCGGCAAGGAGGTGGCCGCCGAGCGCCCGCACGCGACCATCGAGCAGGTGCTCCAACTCTCCGAGCTGATGGGCCCGCGCTGGCAGTTGATGGTGTTCATCGCCGCCTTCATGGCCCTGCGCCCGGAGGAGCAGGCCGAACTCCGGCGCCGCGACGTCGACCTGGAGAAGGGAGTCGTGTGGATCCGCCGCGCGGCCCCCGAACTCTGCACTGGTGAACGCGCCGTGGGCGACCCCAAGTCCGAGGCCGGCAAGCGGGCACTGCGCATCCCGCCCGAGCTCCTGCCGGAGTTCGAGCGGCACCTTCGCTGGTACGCCCAGGAGGGAGAGGACGGCCTGCTCTTCGTCGGCGAGCGCGGAGCCCCGTTCCGCCGCTCGACCTTCGGCCGCAAGTGGCGCAAGGCCCGCAAGAAGCTGGGGCTCGACCACCTCCGCTTCTACGACCTCCGCCACACCGGCAACGTCCTCGCCGCCAACACCGGCGCCAGCCTCCGGGACCTCATGGCCTTCATGGGCCACAACTCCCCTCGCGCCGCGCTGATCTACCAGCACTCCACCGAGGAGCAGCAGACCAGGATCTCCGACGGCATCAGCGCCGCCGTCGTCGACATCCGCACCGCCCGCCGACGACGACCGGTCTCCGGCCTCGAAGGGGAAGCCCGCGAGGCGTAACCACCCAGGGAGGACGAGCCCGGCCAGCTTCTCGCCGGCCGGGCTCAGTCGCTCCCGACAGCGATCCAGAGCACACGCGATTCGGTGAAGTGACCTCCCCGCCTGCGCCATGCCAGGCCACGGGGCTCAGATCGGCATGCCATAGGAACGCTACCTGTCACCGCTCGACAAACCAGGCTCGACGGCCGAGGGTGCGACCAAGTAGCGCACGCCAGATGACTGACGTGCGCTACTTCAGAAGCGATCCTCGCGGCAACGTGATCCACTTCCGGCGGTTCCGAAGCCTGGGTGGAGCCCACAGCGCCCGGAAGAGATGGCTGCTCCATTGCGGTGGGCATGCATGTCCATCTCAGCCACAACGATGGGGGCGAGGTGCCAGCAGGTCAACCCCAACTGGAACGATTTTGCGGAAATGGCAGAGCAGGCAAGGCTCTGACCTGCGCAGATCCGTTCGGTGCGGCCGTTTTGGGAGGGGCCCCAGGTGGTCGCCAGGTTGAAACACTTCTGCGGAAAAGCTCTGTGCCGGCGGTCGCGAACTGGGATTCAAAGTGACGTCCTGTCAAAATCAAGTCAGACGTGCGGACGGTGTCGGCAACCACCGCTTCACGTCCGTAAGTTGGAGCCCATACGCGAAGGACATCTCATGAGCAGGTCGAAGCTTGCAGCCCGGTGCGTCAACAACAAGACGCCAACGCTCGGTTCGTACGAGGTCACGCTGGTGGTGATCGTCATCCTGCTGGTTACGGTCCTTACGATCTCAAGCGTTCCCAGCGCCCTCTCGCTGGCAGTGGGCGCTCAGACGTTTGATCTTGGGCTGCGGCTCAAGAAGCGCCTCAAGGTCACGCCGGTACGCTTGGCGCGCCTCAAAGCCGCGTAGCAGTGGGGCGCCGAGAGAATCCCGTCGGCGCGCAGAGTGAGTCGCTACGCGCTCTCGCGAACTGGCTTCGCTGCCAACGCGAGAGCGCGAAGCTGAGCTACGAGAAGTTGGCGACACTGACTTCCTATGGCGACGACACCCTGAGGCGCGCCGCTTCTGGCAAGAAGATCCCCCGGCTGGCGGTAGTGCAGGAATTCGCGAAAGCATGTGGCTCCGACACCTCCGAAGCCGAACGGCTGTGGAAGCTTGCGCGGAGTGAAAACGTCATCCCTCCAGCAAAGAAGCAACTTCCCACCATACATATCAGCTACGTCGAGAGCTTCTCAGATCTCCATGCCGCACTCGTAGATCTTCATCGCAGGGATGGGTACAGGTCATACCGCGAGCTGGCCATTCGGGCTGGAGGGTACGGCCGACTCTCCATCTCGACCCTAAGTCGCGTTTTTAATAGGCAGAACCCGCCGAGCCGCGAATTTGTCGCGGCCTTCGCGCGAACCTGCGGCGTGAGAGGCCCAGCGCTGAAGTCATGGGAGATGGCATGGGAGCGGGCAAACGCAGAGCTGCACCCGGGGAAAGCTCGACTCTCTATGAGCCAGAGGCGTTCGATGCGATCCTCTATGCGGCCCGAGCCCAAAGGGCGGACGACTCGAGATTACGACGCCTACTCCGTCACCGAGCATGGCGAGCCTGCCAGTGTCGCATGTGCAGGATGTAGAAATCCATTGGCGGGCCTTGACCCAAAGGCCGTCAGCAGCGACTCGGAATTCTGGTGCTCACGTTGCTTTGGTCAACGCATGAAACAGTTCAAGGATCTGACGGACCGAATTCGTCTCCGCCGAGGGTGGCATGGAGAGATATTCGAGCTACTAAGATGTGATCCCCCTGCCGACTGAGGACGGCTCCTGGCGCCCCGCCGAGCACGCCCCACCTGGAGGCGGCTGCTGCCCCGGGAGCGTTCTGGCACGAATCTGGCACGGCGGTGTCGAATTGGTCTAGACAATGCGAAAGCCCCAGGCCGTTGGCCTGGGGCTTTACTGCTGGAGCGGGCGACGAGAATCGAACTCGCGCTCTAAGCTTGGGAAGCTCATGTTCTACCATTAAACTACGCCCGCCTGATGAGCCGTCAGAGACCGCTCGATCCAGTGTCACTGTACCCCATCTGCGACGGTGGTTGCACGGGGGGTCCGCGGACGTGGCGGAGAGCGGTGGGGCGGGTGCGGGGGCGTACTGTTTGGGCCGCGTGCGAGTGCTCCGGTGGGTGGGAGCCGAGGCGGCGAGCCATGGTGAGGAATGTCCGGAACATCCCCTAATGTGACGCTGTCCCGGGGCTCGGCCGCCGGGGTGCGAGTACGGGTGAGTACTGGGTTAGGGATGGGAAGGGGATCGATGGAGCAGCGCGCCGTCGTTCGTTGTGCCGAGGGGCACCTGTTCAGCACCACCACGTTCCCGATGCAGAACCTCGGTCCGGGCCGGCTCGGGCCCGGACGGTTGATCCGCTGTCCGCAGTGCGGACGGCTGCGGAGTTCGGTGCTGGCCGACGTGCGGGAGCTGTCGGAGCCGCAACTGGCGCGGGCGATGCGGCTGGAGGCCGCGGAGTTCCTGGCCTGACGGCGGACGGACGGAGTGACGGGCCCCGGGCGGATTCGTCCGGGGCCCTTTCTTGCACGTAACCTCGAAGCGTGCTGCTCTCTGACAAGGACATCCGGACCGAAATCGACCTGGGTCGGGTCGGCATCGACCCCTTCGACCCGGCGATGATCCAGCCGTCGAGTATCGACGTGCGCCTCGACCGCTTCTTCCGCGTGTTCGAGAACCACAAGTACCCGCACATCGACCCCTCCGAGGAGCAGCCGGACCTGACCCGGCTGGTCGAGCCGGACGGCGACGAGGCGTTCATCCTGCACCCCGGCGAGTTCGTGCTGGCCTCGACGTACGAGGTCATCACGCTGCCCGACGACGTCGCCTCCCGGCTGGAGGGCAAGTCGAGCCTGGGCCGCCTGGGCCTGCTCACCCACTCCACGGCCGGCTTCATCGACCCGGGCTTCAGCGGCCACGTGACCCTGGAGCTGTCGAACGTCGCGACGCTGCCGATCAAGCTCTACCCGGGCATGAAGATCGGGCAGCTGTGCCTGTTCCGGCTCTCCTCGCCCTCGGAGCACCCGTACGGCTCGGAGCGCTACGGCTCGCGTTACCAGGGCCAGCGCGGCCCGACGCCGTCCCGCTCGTACCTGAACTTCCACCAGACCAAGATCTGACCGCGGGCCCCACCGGGCCCGCACTCCCGCCGGGCCACCGGAGCCCGCGGGACCGACGGAGCGCACGCACGACGGGCGGCCGCCCCCGTCCGAGGACGGACGGGGCGGCCGCCCGTGGCGTTTCTCAGGCCCGCTCGGGGCTGGTGACGGCGACCAGCTCGGTGCCGTCCTCGGACAGCCGCAGCTCGGTGCGCAGCCCGGCCAGCTCGCCGAGGTGGTGCAGGTGGGTGCCGCCGCAGAAGATCTGCGCGCCGCCCTCGGGCAGCTCGCAGTGCCACTGGCGGCGGGCGGTGAGCTCGGGCCCGGGCACCTCGATGCGGACCGGGGCGTCGGCGGCGACCCAGGCGGCCAGCCGCTCGTTGACGGCCTCGGTGAGGGCCGGCAGGGCGTCGGCGAGGGCCGGGAACTCCTCGGTGGCGTCCACCGTGAAGCCCTTCTTCTTCAGCGACTTGCCGAGCCGGTAGGTGTCGGTGCTGGCCGCGGTGTCCATCACCGAGCTCGCCATGGCGAGGCTGTCGAAGTCCGGGTGGCCGAAGGCGTCCGAGCGGCCCGGGTCCTTGCGCCAGCGCGGGGCGAGCGCGGCGTTCAGGGCGAGGGCGAGCAGGTGGCAGCCGCTGTGCGAGGCGCTGAGGGCGCCCCGGCGGTCGGCGTCGACGGCGAGCGCCGCGGTACGGCCGACGAGGTCCCCCGGGTCGCCGTCGACGACGTGCAGGACCAGCCAGGACCACTCCTCGTCACCGCGCCGGACCGGGATGTCGGCGCCGACCAGCGGTTCCCCGCCCTCCGGGCCGACGGCGCCGGTCAGGCAGTCGACCACGGTTAGTTCGGTGCCGTCCACGGTCAGGGTGCCGTGGTCGGCCGGCTGGTCGGGCCAGGTGTGGTCGAGCGGGTGGAACGGGGTCGCCTCGGTGACGACGGCGTACCGGCCGTCGGCCAGCGGGTGCACCGCGAGCACCGGGGACTCGCCGGTCACCGCCCCGGCCGGGAAGCTGACGTGGGTGGTGGGGAGGGTCATGCCTGGCTCCGGTGAAGGTGGACGACGAGGGTGGCGGGCCCGGCGCTCGGCCGCGACCCGCCCCCATTCTGCCCTTCGCCCTTCGGAGCCCTCAGCCCAGTGTCGGCAGCTTGATCAGCACCAGCAGCGCGACCAGCTGTATCGCCGACGCGGCCGCGGCCTTGCCCCAGGGCAGGTCGTGCAGCCGCCGGACCATGCTGGTCAGCAGGTACGCGCAGAGCATCCAGGTGGCCCAGCCGACGACCTGGACGACGATGCTGCCGGAGGGCATCACCAGGTCGAGCAGCAGCCGGGGCGCGTCGGTGAGCCAGCCGATCAGCGCGGCCAGGCCGACGGTCGCCTTCCACGGGCCGTCGCCGCCCAGCTGGCGGGCCATCGCGTAGGTGACCCCGCCGAAGAGCGCGCCGGCCACGGTGAAGCCGATCGCGGCGGCGAGGATGCCGGTCAGCGCCACGGTGAAGGTCGAGTTGACGATGTCGTCGTGGGTCAGCCCGATGCCGAGCACCGCGAGCGCGCCGTACAGCAGCGAGACGGTGAGGGCGGGCAGCCAGACCTGGTGGTCCCGGGTGCGGTCGAAGACGGCGGTCGGGGAGCGGAACAGGCCGGTGAACAGCTCGCGCCACTGCGGGCGGGGCCCGGCGACGTGCGGGGCGGACTGGCCGCCGGCCCGGTAGGTGGCAACGTTGTCCTGCCCGTACGGCTGCTGGTCGTAGCCCTGGTCGGAGCCGTAGCCCTGCTCGGGACCGTAGCCCTGCTCGGAGCCGTAACCCTGCTCGGAGCCGTAGCCCTGCTCGGGACCGTAGCCGTGGTCGGAGCCGTACGGCGGCTGCTGCGGCCCGTGGCCGTCGTCGTAGTAGCCGGGGTGCCCCTGGTACGGCTGCTGCCCGTACGGGCCGCCGCCCGCGTACGGGTCGCCGGCCGGGAAGGCCCGGGTGTTGCCGGGCCGGTCCGCCGCGTACGGGTCGTACCCGTCCCCCGCCGGGTGCCCCGGACCGCCGGACGGACCGCCGCCGGGCCCGCCGGGCGCCGCCGGGTGCGAGGCCGTGAAGTACTCCGGCCCGTCCGTTCCCCCGTGCCCCCCGGGCGCCGCCGGCGGCGGAGGGGCCGACCACCCGCCGTGCGGGCGGTCGGCGCCCTGACCGCTGTCGTATCGATTACCAGCCACGGTCCGAAGGTACCCGTCCGGCCCGGCCCGCGTGGGCCCCCGGACGGAGCCGGGGCCGGTTTGCAGCGAGGCTGAGACGAACGGGGCCGAAAACCCTCCGGCCCCGGCCCCGGGGCGCTACCGCTGGGCGCCGACCGACGGCCCGTGGACCGCCGCGGCCGCGCTGGTGCCGGCCGGGCAGCCGCCCGGGCCGGCCGAGGTGCGGACGGCGCCGACCGGCAGCAGGGTGCCGCAGGCGATCCGGATGCCGTTCGGCAGCTCGTTGTCCGACTCCACGATCGCGCCGTCGCCGATCACGGCGCCGTCCAGCGCCGAGCGGTCGCCGACGGTGGCGAAGGCGCCCACGATCGAGTCCTTGACCAGGGTGTCCGGGCCGATCACCGCGCCCGGGAGGATCACGCTGCCCTCGACGATCGCGCCGGCCTCGACCACCGCGTCCTCGGAGACCACCGTGCCGCCGCTGAGCACCGCGCCCCGGTGGACGGTGGCGCCGGGCAGCAGCAGGGCGTCGCCGGTCGGGCCGGGGACGGCCGGGGAGTCGACCTTGCCGAGCACCAGGTCGGCCGAGCCGCGGACGAAGGCCGCCGGGGTGCCCAGGTCCAGCCAGTACGAGGTGTCGACGACGCCGCGCAGCAGCGCGCCGGTGTCGAGCAGCTCGGGGAAGGTCTCGCGCTCGACGGACACCTCGCGGCCGGCCGGGATCCGGTCGATCACGGACCGGGTGAAGACGTAGCAGCCGGCGTTGATCTGGTCGGTGACGATCTGCTCCGGGGTCTCCGGCTTCTCCAGGAACTCCAGCACCCGCCCGTCCTCGTCGGTCGGGACGAGGCCGAAGGCCCGCGGGTCCTCGACCCGGGTGAGGTGCAGGGTGACGTCGGCCCCGGCGGCCACGTGGCCGTCGCGCAGGGCGGCGATGTCGACGCCGGAGAGGATGTCGCCGTTGAAGACCAGCACCGGTTCGTCGGGGCCGCAGGTCAGCCCGGAGGCGGCGTTGCGGATGGCGCCTCCGGTGCCCAGCGGCTCGCGCTCGGTCAGGTAGACGAGCTCGATTCCGTACGGGGTGCCGTCCTGGAAGTGGTCCTCGAACACCTCGGCCAGGTACGAGGTGGCCAGCACGACGCGGGTGACGCCGGCGGCCGCCGCACGGGCCAACTGGTGCGCGATGAACGGGACGCCTGCCACCGGCAGCATCGGCTTGGGGGTGTGGGTGGTCAGCGGACGCAGTCGCGTGCCCTTACCACCGACCAGCATGATCGCCTCGGTCATGGTCTGCGCTGTTCCCCTTGTGGTCTCTGCGGCCCGGCCCGCCGGGCCGACACCTCGTCGTCGGTCGGGACCCGGCCGTCCGGCCGACGCGGGTCGCCACCCGCCCGGGGCTTCCGTCCGGAACGGGTCGACCAGCACGAAGCCGGTCCGGGCCTACTGTATTTGCTTCCGACCGAATGCCCGTCCGGCGCCTGTGCGATTGCCGTCACTCCCCGTACGCCCGCCGTACCGGCGCGGGCCGCCCGGAGAGTCCGAAAGCCCGGCCCGGCGGACGCGTCAGCGGCGTCCACCGGGCCGGGCGGTTGTAGCAGAACTGTCGAACAGCGGGCTCCGCGGCGGTGGTTCAGGAGGTGGCCGGTGCCTGGTCAGGCACTGCTCACGCGTCCACCGTCGCGCTCTGCTCCTCGCTCCCGGCCGGCGGGAGGGCCTTCACCGAGTCGAGCAGCAGCTGGGCCACGTCGACCACCTTCAGGTGCTCCTTGGCCGCGCCCTCGTTCTTCTTGCCGTTGACCGAGTCGGAGAGCATCACCAGGCAGAACGGGCAGGCGGTGGAGACGATGTCCGGGTCGAGCGACAGCGCCTCGTCCACGCGCTCGGTGTTGATCCGCTTGCCGATGCGCTCCTCCATCCACATCCGGGCACCGCCGGCGCCGCAGCAGAAGCCGCGCTCCTTGTGGCGGTGCATCTCCTGCTGGCGCAGACCGGGGACCTTGTCCATGATCTCGCGCGGCGGGCTGTAGACCTTGTTGTGGCGGCCCAGGTAGCAGGGGTCGTGGTAGGTGATCAGGCCCTCGACCGGGTTGACCGGGACGAGCTTGCCCTCGTCGATCAGGTGCTGCAGCAGCTGGGTGTGGTGGATGACCTCGAAGTGGCCGCCCAGCTGCGGGTACTCGTTCGCGATGGTGTTGAAGCAGTGCGGGCAGGTGGCGACGATCCGCTTGACCGGGGCGTCCTCCAGGGCCGCGTTCAGCGTCTCCACGTTCTGTGCGCCGAGCATCTGGAACAGGAACTCGTTGCCCAGGCGGCGGGCGGAGTCACCGGTGCAGGACTCCTCCTTGCCGAGGATCGCGAACTTCACGCCCGCGGTGTGCAGCAGTTCGGCGAAGGCCTTGGTGGTCTTCTTGGCGCGGTCCTCCAGGGCGCCGGCGCAGCCGACCCAGTAGAGGTACTCGACCTCGGCGGGGTCGATGTCCTCGCCGATCACCGGCACCTCGATGCCGGTCTCCTTCTTGAGCTCCTTGACCCAGTCCAGGCGGGCCTTGGTGGCCATGCCCCACGGGTTGCCCTTGTTCTCCAGGTTCTTGAGCATCGTCCCGGCCTCGGTCGGGAACGAGGACTCGATCATCACCTGGTAGCGGCGCATGTCGACGATGTGGTCGATGTGCTCGATGTCCACCGGGCACTGCTCGACGCAGGCGCCGCAGGTGGTGCAGGACCAGAGCACGTCCGGGTCGATGACGCCGTTCTCCTCGGCGGTGCCGATGAGCGGGCGCTCGGCCTCGGCGAGGGCGGCCGCCGGGACGTCCGCGAGCTGCTCGGCGGTGGCCCGCTCCTCGCCCTCCATGTCCTTGCCGCCGCCGGCCAGCAGGTAGGGCGCCTTGCCGTAGGCGTGCTCGCGCAGGCTCATGATCAGCAGCTTCGGCGAGAGCGGCTTGCCGGTGTTCCAGGCCGGGCACTGCGACTGGCAGCGGCCGCACTCGGTGCAGGTGGAGAAGTCGAGGATGCCCTTCCAGGAGAAGTGCTCGACCTGGGAGACGCCGAAGACGGCGTCCTCGGCCGGGTCCTCGAAGTCGATCGGCCGACCCTCGCTGGTCATCGGACGGAGGGCGCCGAGCGCGGTGCCGCCGTCCTCCTCGCGCTTGAAGTAGATGTTGAAGAAGCCGAGGAAGCGGTGCCAGGCCACGCCCATCGAGGGGTTGAGGCCGATGGTCGTCGCCCACGCGAACGAGATGCAGATCTTCAGCATCGCGAACAGGTAGATCAGGTTCTCCAGCGTGCCGTGCGACAGGCCGCTCAGCACGGAGACCAGCGGGTACGAGACCAGGTGCTCCGGCCCGTACGAGTCGACGCCGTTGAGGGCGCCCTCCAGGGCGCGCAGCATCAGGATGCAGAGGCCGATGCCGAGGATCGTGTACTCGACGTAGAAGGCCTGCCAGGCGATGGAGCCGGCGAACCGGGACTTGCGGCCCGACCTGGACGGCAGGCTCATCAGCCGGATCACGATCAGGACCAGGATGCCCAGCGTGGTCAGGGTGCCGATCAGCTCGACGAAGAGCTGCCAGATCATCCAGTGCCCGATGATCGGCAGCGCGAAGTCGGCGTCGAAGAGCTGGCCGAAGGCGTTGACGATGGTCAGCACCAGGCTGAAGAAGCCGACGGCGACGAACCAGTGGGCGATGCCGACGATCCCCCACCGGTTCATCCTGGTGTGGCCGACGAACTCGGTCGCGAGGGTCTTCGCCCGCTGGGCGGGCTGCCCGAAGCGGGTGGAGTCCGGCGCACCGGTGCGGACCACCTTGTAGATGTACAGCGCCGCACGGGCGGCGAGCGCGGTGCCGATCACGAATGTGACCAGCGAGATGACGATCGCTGCTAGCTGCATCGGCTCTCCGTCTCCTGCGGCTTTGCGGTTGAGCAGGCCCTCGGCCCTACGGTTTTCGGAACTGAGTGTACTGGTCGGTAACTTGCCGGGCCGACGGCCCGGACATTACCGGTGCGCAACAGTTCTCCAGAAGATTCCCAAGCTATGGCGGCAGTCACGTGGGCGCACCCCCGCCACGGCGCGGCAGGCCCGCGGACGCCGACCGGGGTGCCGGGGCGCCCGCGGACCGCCCCGCACCCGCCCACATCCGCCCCACATCCGCCCCGCATCCGCCCCGCGCTCAGCAAAGTTGAGCGGGACGAACTCATACCTGTTGACGCGACCCACCGGGTCGTGCATCCTTGAGCCTGTAAAGCTCAACTCTTCCGTGGAGGTATCTACGATGGCACGCGCGGTCGGCATCGACCTCGGTACGACGAACTCGGTCGTCAGCGTTCTGGAGGGTGGCGAGCCCACCGTCATCACGAACGCCGAGGGCGCTCGGACCACGCCGTCCGTCGTCGCCTTCGCGAAGAACGGCGAGGTCCTGGTCGGCGAGGTGGCCAAGCGCCAGGCGGTCACCAACGTCGACCGCACCATCCGCTCGGTCAAGCGCCACATGGGCACCGGGTGGAAGATCAACATCGACGGCAAGGACTTCAACCCCCAGCAGATCTCGGCCTTCGTGCTGCAGAAGCTGAAGCGGGACGCCGAGGCGTACCTGGGCGAGACCGTCACCGACGCCGTCATCACCGTCCCGGCGTACTTCAACGACTCCGAGCGCCAGGCCACCAAGGAGGCCGGCGAGATCGCGGGCCTGAACGTCCTGCGCATCGTCAACGAGCCGACCGCGGCCGCCCTCGCGTACGGCCTCGACAAGGACGACCAGACCATCCTGGTCTTCGACCTCGGCGGCGGCACCTTCGACGTCTCCCTGCTGGAGATCGGCGACGGGGTCGTCGAGGTGAAGGCCACCAACGGTGACAACCACCTCGGTGGCGACGACTGGGACCAGCGCGTCGTCGACCACCTGGTCAAGGTCTTCCAGTCCGGCCACGGCGTCGACCTGTCCAAGGACAAGATGGCCCTCCAGCGTCTGCGCGAGGCCGCCGAGAAGGCGAAGATCGAGCTGTCCTCGTCCTCCGAGACCTCGATCAACCTGCCGTACATCACGGCCTCCGCCGAGGGCCCGCTGCACCTGGACGAGAAGCTCACCCGCGCCCAGTTCCAGCAGCTGACGGCGGACCTGCTGGAGCGCTGCAAGGTCCCGTTCCACAACGTCATCAAGGACGCCGGCATCTCGCTCTCCGAGATCGACCACGTCGTCCTGGTCGGTGGCTCGACCCGCATGCCGGCCGTCGCCGAGCTCGTCAAGGAGCTGACCGGCGGCCAGGACGCCAACAAGGGCGTCAACCCGGACGAGGTCGTCGCCATCGGCGCCGCGCTGCAGGCCGGTGTCCTGAAGGGCGAGGTCAAGGACGTCCTGCTGCTCGACGTCACCCCGCTGTCCCTCGGCATCGAGACCAAGGGCGGCATCATGACCAAGCTGATCGAGCGCAACACCACGATCCCGACCAAGCGCTCCGAGATCTTCACCACGGCCGAGGACAACCAGCCGTCCGTGCAGATCCAGGTCTACCAGGGCGAGCGCGAGATCGCCGCGTACAACAAGAAGCTCGGCATGTTCGAGCTGACCGGCCTGCCGCCGGCGCCGCGCGGCCTGCCGCAGATCGAGGTCACCTTCGACATCGACGCCAACGGCATCATGCACGTCGGTGCCAAGGACCTCGGCACCGGCAAGGAGCAGAAGATGACCGTCACCGGCGGCTCCTCGCTGCCGAAGGACGAGGTCGACCGCATGCGCCGCGAGGCCGAGCAGTACGCCGAGGACGACCACAAGCGTCGCGAGACCGTGGAGACCCGCAACTCCGCCGAGCAGCTCGTCTACTCGACCGAGAAGTTCATCGCCGACAACGCCGACAAGCTGCCGGGCGACGTCAAGACCGAGGTCGAGACCGCCATCGGCGAGCTCAAGGAGGCCCTGAAGGGCGAGGACATCGCGAAGATCCGCGAGGCCTCGGAGAAGGTCTCCACCACCGCGCAGAAGCTCGGCCAGGCGCTGTACGCCAACGCCGACGCCCCCGCCGGTGCCGCCGCTGCCGGTGACTCCGCCCAGGCCAAGGACGACGACGTCGTCGACGCCGAGATCGTGGACGACGAGAAGCCCAAGGGCGGTGCGGCATGACGGACAAGCCGCAGGGTGGCAAGCCCGGCGACGACTCCGCCGCCGAAGAGGCTGTGATCAAGGCTGCCGAGGAGGCCGCCGCGGCCGGCTCCGGAGAGTCCGGTTCGGACGAGGCCGCCGCTGCCAAGCGCGAGCTCGCCGAGCGCACCGGTGACCTCCAGCGCCTCCAGGCCGAGTACCAGAACTACCGCAAGCGGGTCGAGCGCGACCGGCTGACCGTCCGCGAGATCGCCGTCTCCAACATCCTGGAGTCGCTGATCCCGGTCCTGGACGACATCGGCCGCGCCCGCGAGCACGGCGAGGTCACGGGCGGCTTCAAGTCCGTCGCCGAGTCGCTGGAGACGGTCGTCGCCAAGCTGGGCCTGCAGCAGTTCGGCAAGGAGGGCGAGCCCTTCGACCCGACCATGCACGAGGCGCTGATGCACAGCTACTCCTCGGACGTCACCGAGGACACCTGTGTGCAGATCCTCCAGCCCGGCTACCGCATCGGCGAGCGGATCATCCGCCCGGCGATGGTGGCCGTCGCGGAGCCCCAGCCCGGCAGCCAGGCGTCCTCGGACGCCGAGGCGAAGTCCGCCGACGCGGACAAGTCCGACGGTGGCTCGGACAGCTGACAACCTGTGACAGCTGACACCCAGTGCGCTGCGGAGTCGTACGCCGGCCAGTACGGCGGCCGGCTCCGCAGCGCTCTGTCAACAGCCCTTCGCCCGGTGCCTGTTGACAGTTCTGTGACGATGGACATCGGGAGGTGGCGGAAGCCGTGAGCGAGCGCAGCGAGCGAACCGTTGAGGGGCGCGTGTACCGCTCTGCGGCTGCCGAGTGCAGCGAGGTGGACGCATGAGCGGCAAGGACTACGTGGAGAAGGACTACTACAAGGTCCTCGGCGTGCCCAAGGACGCCACCGCCACCGAGATCAAGAAGACCTACCGCAAGCTCGCGCGCGAGTTCCACCCCGACGCCAACAAGGGTGACGCCAAGGCCGAGGAGCGGTTCAAGGACATCTCCGAGGCGTACGACGTCCTCTCCGACGAGAAGCGCCGCAAGGAGTACGACGAGGCCCGCAGCCTCTTCGCCAACGGCGGCTTCCGGGCCGCCGGCGGCCCCGGCGGCACCGGCAGCTACAGCTTCGACTTCGGCGACCTCTTCAGCGGGAGCCAGGGCGGCCCCGGCGGCGGTGGCGGCGGCATCGGCGACGTCTTCGGCGGCCTCTTCAACCGCGGCGGCACCCGGCAGGCCCAGCCCCGGCGCGGCGCGGACGTCGAGACCGAGGTGACGCTCTCCTTCGAGGAGGCGGTGGACGGCGCGACCGTCCCGCTGCGGATGACCAGCCAGGCCCCCTGCCGCACCTGCAACGGCACCGGCGCCAAGTCCGGCACCACCCCGCGGGTCTGTCCGACCTGCGTCGGCGCGGGCACCGTCAGCCGCGGCCAGGGCGCCTTCGCGCTCTCCGAGCCGTGCAAGGACTGCCGCGGCCGGGGCATGATCGTCGACGACCCGTGCACCGACTGCCACGGCAGCGGCCGGGCCAGCTCGGCCCGCACCATGCAGGTCCGGATCCCGGCCGGCGTCCAGGCCGACCAGCGCATCCGGCTGAAGGGCAAGGGCGCCCAGGGCGAGCGCGGCGGGCAGCCCGGTGACCTCTACGTCACCGTGCACGTCGACCCGCACCCGGTCTTCGGGCGCAAGGGCGACAACCTCACCGTCACCGTCCCGGTCACCTTCCCCGAGGCCACGCTCGGCGCCACCATCGAGGTGCCCACGCTGAACGGTCCGGCGGTGAAGCTCAAGCTGCCCCCGGGCAGCGCCAACGGCCTCACCATGCGCGCCCGTGGCAAGGGCGCCACCCGCAAGGACGGCACCCGCGGCGACCTCCTCGTCACCGTCGAGGTCGTGGTGCCCCGGCACGTCACCGGCGACGCGCTGAACGCCCTCGAGCAGTACCGCGAGGCCACCGCCTCCGACGATCCGCGCGCCGCCCTGTTCCGGGCGGCGAAGGGAGCGTGACGACCAGATGTCCCCGATGAATCCGATCGACCCCGACACCCCGATCGGCGCCGGCCTCGGCGAGGGCCTGCCCGGCGCCGGCCCCCGCCGCACCCGCCGGGCCGCCGCGGCACCGCCGCCGTACGTCCTCACCGAGGACACCCCGGTGTACGTCATCTCCGTGGCCGCCGAGCTGTCCGGTCTGCACCCGCAGACCCTGCGCCAGTACGACCGCCTCGGCCTGGTCTGCCCCGACCGCACCGCCGGCCGCGGCCGCCGCTACTCCGCGCGCGACATCCAGCAGTTGCGCGAGGTCCAGCGGCTCTCCCAGGACGAGGGCATCAACCTGGCGGGCATCAAGCGGATCATCGAGCTGGAGAACCAGGTCACCGCCCTCCAGTCCCGCATCGCGGAACTGGTCGACTCCCTGGAGGGCGCGGCCACGGCCCTCCAGCAGCGTGAGGCGGCCGTCCACGCCTCCTACCGCCGCGACCTCGTCCCGTACCAGCCGCCCACCCCGCAGTCCAGCGCTCTGGTGGTCTGGCGCCCCAAGCGCTGACGGGACCATCCACCGGCCGCCGGCCCCTCCTCCCGGGGGGTGCCGGCGGCTGCCGTGTGGTGAGAGAGTGTCGATCCGGCGACCGGCCCTGGTTCAGGGGGGAGCGGCGATCTCATCGTCAGTAATGGTCACCCGCCCTAGGATCTGATGGAACGGGTCCCGGCGGGTCTGGGTCAACGGCAAGGAGCCGACATGAGTGGACGAGCTCAACTCGGCCCCATCGCAGGTGGGGCACCAATACTCTCGGCAGAAGCTCGTGCGCTCTTCCTGCGAATCGTCAGGGCCGGCGGTCGTACGCCACAAGTCGCCGCATCCCCGGAGGACTCGGGTCCGCAGGACGAATTGATCCGAATAGGGCTGCTGGTACCGGACCTCGACAGCCTGGACAACCTGGTCGCCATCGACCCGACCCAGCTCTCGGAGAGCCTCAGCAGCTCATGGCAGCGGCAGGCACTCGACCTTCTTTCCCGGTCCGTCGCACTTCCCGCCGAATTGAGCGACCTCGCCCAGGAGTTTCACACTCCGGGGCAGGGGGGCGGCTCTATCGAGTACGTCCACGGAAAGGTGCTGATAAACCAGAAGATGCAGCAGTACGCGGATGCCGGCGCGGAAGAGGCACTGGCACTCCAACCGGGGGGCCCGAGACCTCCCGAACTGCTGGCTTCGGTGATCGACCGGGACCTCGCCATGCTGGGCAACGGCACGGAGATCCGGACGATCTACCACGCCAGCACGCGCTACCACCAGCCCACTCGGGACTACGTGGCGCGCCTGGCCAAGGCCGGCGGGCAGTACCGGACCCTGGACGAGCCCTACACCCGGCTCATCGTCATAGACCGGAAAATCGCCGTCATCCCGGTCGCGCACGACTTGAACATGGCGGCGTTCATCCACGAACCGGCGGTGGCGAGCTATCTCGCCGAGCAGGTATTCGAGCCCAGTTGGAGTCGCGCGCTGGACTTCGACGGGGATCGCACCGTCCCCCAGCAAGTGGTCTCCCGGCTCCGCCAGACGATCATCGATCTGCTGCTGGCCGGGACCAACCACCGGGTCATCGCGAGACGCCTGGGAATCAGCGAACGCACCCTGGCGCGCCACATCGCCGAGATGCGCGAGGAGTACAACGTGGACTCGTTGTTCCAACTCGGGTACGCGTTGGCGCAGGCCGAATCCGCCGGCGGGAAACGGCCGTAGGGCCGGATCTCGACGGCAGTCCTCCGGCTCCGCGCGGGTCGTGGCGCGACGGAACGCTCCGTACGCGAAGCCACTGGCCGCGGCCGGACTCGCCCGACGGACGGCCCCCGGTCCGGATCCGCCCGACGTGCGCGACTAGCCCCAGCTGATGTCGTCCATGGCGACGACGGAAGCGACGGCCGAGGAATCGGACGCGTCGTTCACGTGGTCGACCGCGAGGAATCCACCCAGCACCGCAGCCGCACCGACAACCAGAGGCAGAACCGCCTTACGGACGAAACGGCACAAGTGAGACATACCCACCCCTTCAGTCATCTGCTTCGAACGCAGTGTCACGGCAAACTTATCGACCACATGTTGCCGCAGGGTGCACGAGCCTGCCAATACCTGCACGACCACGGACGCGTCATCTCTCTGCCAGGCAGCCATATGACACCGGGAAGCCCTGGACGGGGCAGGGGCCACCGATGGACGATCAGTTCGCCCCCGATGGTCCAGCATCAACCGACAATTCTGTTGCTGTACTGTCAATTTGACCATAGCAGGGCACCGGAAAAATTGAAGACGCAACCACTCTCAACGCCTGCCGGCACCACTTCATAACCCGGTCGGCCTTTCCCCGGAGTCGACATGACCGAGCCCTACCTGCGTCACCACGACAGCCAGGCCCCTGAGGGTCGGCGTGCACGTGTGTTCCTGGCCGCCCCGCTGATGCGACTGACCGGGCCGGCCGACAGCGTGGTGACCCTCGCCAGCCGGACGCGGCTGACGACGCTCCGCACCACCCTGCTCCGCAGCGGTGCCGCCGTGTACAGCGCGCACCACAGCGACGCCTGGACCATCTCCGGCCGCGCGCCGGAGCCCCGCGTTCCGTCCGACTTCCGCGCCCTCCAGTCCGCCGACCTCGTGTTCGCCTACGTCGGCGCCCCCCTGTCGGCCGGCGTGAGCCTGGAGCTCGGCTGGGCGTCGGCGCTGCGCAAGCCGATCGTCCTGCTCGTCGACGAGGCCATCACCCACAACCCGCTGATCGCCACCATCGAGCAGGTCGCCCCCGTCCTGCCGCTGGTCTTCGACGACACCTGGTCGCAGGAGGCCCTCAACCACACGGTCGAGACCGCGCTGGACTGGGCCGGCATGGCGCTCTCCCTGCGCGAGGGCTTCTGGACCGCCCCCGGCGAGCAGTTCAACGTCCCCCGGCAGCAGCCCCCGGTCCCCGGCTACTGGCCGACCGGCGCCGCCACCGGCTGACCGACGGCTACCCACCGGGCCTCCCCGTCCGGAGTCCTCGCATCCGCCGACCCGATCGGAACAGCGCCTCCACGTCGAACAGCCCACGCAGCCGGGCGATGTGACCGGCGACGGTGCGCTCGCCCAGCCCCGTCCGGCCGGCGATCGCCCGCTGCGTGAGCTCCCGACCGACAGCCGGCCGACCCGTTCGTGGGCCGCGGGCCCCGACGAACCCGCGCACAGCGCGGCCCGGTCCACGCCCCGGGCCTCCTCCCGGCGCTGCGCGAAGACGCCCGCCACGCACCCGACCACCGCCGGATCCGCCACCACGGCGGCGACCTCGTCGCCCGAGGTCGCCGGGATCACGGCGACGGTCCGGCCGGGGACGAGGGCCCGGCCGCACGGGGCGTCGAGGACCCGGATCCGCGAGCCCGTCCGCGTGGTCCCGGCGCCGGACCCGACCTGGTCCCGCTCCGGTCGGACCCGCGGCCGGCCGATCGTGCGGACCGATCCGCCGCGCTCGACGTGACGGCGGGTCCGGGCCCGCGGCCGGCCGCCCTCGCGCGGCACGGCGGGGTGGAGGGCCCGGGCGGCGGCGTCAGTCATGGTGCTCACCCCGGAGCTGCCAGCCGAGGTGGAAGAGGGTCTGCGCACCGTAGCGGTCGCGCAGCCGGGAGATGTGGGCGGCCACGGTGCGCTCGCTCACGCCCAGCCGGACGGCGACGGCCCGTTGGGTGAGGCCGCGCGCGAGCAGCCGGCCGATCCGGACGGTGGTGGCGGAGGGCGCGTCGAGGTACCGGCCCGCGGGGGCGGCCCGGGCCCAGTCGCGTTCGAACTGGGCGACCAGGTGGGCGACGGTGGTGGAGTCGGTGAGGAAGACGGCCCGGCCGAGGTCCTCGGCGGCGGGGATGACGGCCACCGCGCGGTCGAAGACCAGCACCCGCTCGTACGGTTCGGCGAGGACCCTGACCTGGGCGCCCTGCCCGGTGCGCAGGGCGATCTGGCTCCACACCGCGGGATCGGTCAGGGTGACCGGCTGGTAGAGCGTGCGCAGCGAGCAGCCGCGGCGCAGCAGCGAGAGGTCCTGGGCGAGGGCCATCCGGAGGCCTTCCAGCGGGCGCGGTCCGGGCTGGGCGGCCAGGACCTCCTCCCGGCACTCCGAGACGAGCTCGCCGACCCGCCGGCGGACCTCGGCGGCGCCGCCGACGGTACCGGCCCCGGGATCGCCGGCCCCCCGAGCACCGGTTCCGGGAGCCTCGGCACGAGGAGCCTCGGCCGCGGGACCTTCGGACCGCGGTTCGACGGCCCGGGGGCCGAGGGGCGGCGGGCTCCCGACCGGGTGGCGGGCCGCGTCGTAGGCGCCGGCCAGCGGCCCGAGGGTGGCCGGGAGCCGCTCCGCGTACTGCAGCAGGCAAAGGGCGCGGTTGCGCAGCTCGACGCCGATCCGCTCGCCGAGGGCGCGCGGGCTGGCGGCCGTCCAGCCGGTGGCGGTGGGGGTCAGCAGGCCCCGGGCGACGAGGGCGGCCAGCGCGGGGCGGTCGGCGGGGGCGAGGTCCTCGGGGCGCAGCCGGCCGCCGCCGCGCACGGCGGCGAGGTAGAGCGCCCGCTCGGCCGGGCCCGGCTCATCGGTCATCGCGGGCGCCCCGCATCAGCCAGCCGAGCTGGAAGAGGGTCTGCGCGCCGTAGCGGTCGCGCAGCCGGGAGATGTGGGCGGCGACGGTGCGCTCGCTGAGGCCCAGCCGGGTGGCGACGGCGCGCTGGGTGAGGCCGCGGGCGAGCAGCCGGCCGACCCGGTCGGGGACGGTGCGGGCGGGTGCCAGGCCGAACGCGGCGGACTCGGCGGTGTCGGCCCTGGCCCAGTCGCGCTCGAAGGTGCCGACCAGGTAGCCGATGGTGGCCGGGTCGGTGATGAAGGCCGCGGTGCTGTTGTCGTCGTTGGCGGAGATCACGGCGACGGAGCGGTCGAAGACGATCAGCCGTTGGAAGGGCTCGTCGAGCACGCGGATGAGCGAGCCGTGCCGGGTGACCTCCTCGGCGTAGGCGAGGGCGGGCGGGTCGGCGAGGGCGCCCGGCTGGTAGATGGTGCGCAGCGAGCAGCCCCGCTGGAGCAGTTGGACGTCCTGGAGGAGGGCGACCTGGAGGGTGTCGGCGGGCCGGTGGCCGGGCTGCGCGGTGAGGACCTCGGAGCGGCAGTCGGAGACCAGCTGGGAGATCCGCTGGCGGATGTGGACGTGCCCCTCGACGTGGACGGCTCCGCCGGCCCGGTCGGTCGGGCGGGGCATCGCGTCGTAGGCCCGGGTGAGGCCGTCCAGGGCGCCGGGGAGGTTCTCCGCGCGGACCAGCAGCCGGGTGGCCTCGCTGCGCAGTTCGGCGCCGAGGCGGTCGCTGACCGAGCGCGGGCTGACGGCGGTGTAGCAGCGGTCCATCCGGTTGACCATCAACAGCCCGATGTCGATGAGCTGTTGGAGCGCGTCCCGGTCGACGTCCGCGATCTCGCCGGTGGGGACGCGGCCGCCCGCGGCGATGACGGCCAGGTAGAGCTGCCGGGCCGCCTCGTCGGGCTCCTCGCCCACGGGCCCCTGGTGCGGGGTGGCTGCCGGTTCCGCCGTCACGTCGTACTCCCCCTGGGCCCTGCCCGTCGGACGCCTCTCCCCCGGCGCCGACCGTGTTCCCCGCCGCGCCGACCGTGTTCCCGCCGTGCGGGCCGCGGCACCGGTGGGCCGGGCGGGCTCGCGGTGCCGCTGGACCGGTACGGCGTGATCATGGATCAGGCGGTCACGGTACCGGGTGGGACGGCGGGCCCCGGGGCCCGGGTGCCGTCGCACACCGGGTGCCCGGGGCCGCCGTCGCTACGCCAATGCCAAGGCGATCCCGTCGAGGCGGAGCAGCAACGCCTCGACGGGACCGGTCGGAGGCCATCACCACACATGGTCCCCGGCCGGCGCTCTTCCCCCCCGTTCCACCACCGCGGGATGTCGCACCCGCGGTCGGTGTCGAAGAGCGGTTCGCCACCATCAGGCTGCGTTTGCCTGGACGGCTTCGGCGTTGTCTCCACCCTCACAGCGTGACGCCCGGTGAACAAGTGCCGCCCGAGTGCATGTTCGCGCAATTGCAGCTACCTGCATCCCGGTGCGGCCGCGGCGGTCCGGACGGTGGGCCGGATTCCGGTGAAGTCCTGGGCCCGCGGGGGGTGTCGGCGGTCCCCGGCACCGGGCCCGCTTGGCCGTGCACGGTCATTGCGGAGGTGCACGTTCCCGCATCCACGACCGGTCGGGCCCGGCCGGGCCCGGCCCGGAGCCGGCGGGCCGGGGAGCGCCCGTCGAGCCGCGCCCCCGTCAGCCGCGTCCCAGCAGCCGCCCCCGGGCCAGCCCGGCCGCGGTGCCGCCGGCGGCGAGCACCCAGCCGAGCGCCAGCAGCAGGTACAGGCCGACGGCCAACCCGCCGAACCCCCCGAATCCGGTGTGCCGGGCGAGCGCCGAGGCGCCGGTGACGCAGGTGCCGATCGGGAAGGTGAACGCCCACCAGGTCATCGCGAACGGCATCCCGGCCCGCCGGGCGCGCAGGTTCGCGGTGAGCGCGACGGCCAGCCAGAGCATCGCGACGCCGATCACCGCCACGCCGTACAGCTCGGCGAGGTCGAGCATGGCGGGCGCCAGCGCGGGCAGCACCGGCCGGGCGGCGTCGGCGAGCTGGTGGACCGCCGTGACGGACTGGCCGAGCGGGCCGAGCACCAGGAACAGCGTGGGGGTGAGCGCCAGGGCGGACAGCTTGCTGTGGAACAGTCCGGTGAACACGACCGGCAGCAGCACCAGGGTGGCGAGCAGGCCGATCCCGAACAGCGCCCAGCAGCCGTACAGCATGGCCTCCCGGGCCTGCCCGGCCGGCAGGTGCGGGACGAGCGCCGGGCCGCAGGCGGAGGCGACCAGCGGGGCGACCACCGGCAGCAGCCAGGTCGGGTTGGCCTCCAGGGCGGAGACCCGGTGCCGGGTGATCATCAGGTACGGGATGCCGCCGGCCACGGCCAGCGCGTACACGGTGCCCAGGCCCCACAGCACCGCGTCCAGGGCGACCGCGGGACCGGTGCCGATGACCCGGGAGCCGAGCAGCAGGGTGCCCAGCCCGACCGCCAGCAGCGCCATCGGCGGGCAGCCGTAGAAGACCGCGGTGGCCGGGTTGTCCAGCAGTTGGGCGCGGGCCGCCCCGCGGTGCCGGGTGAGGTGGACCAGCCGGGCCCCGGCCAGCACCAGCAGGGCGGCCAGCGAGAGCGCCCACATCACCTCGCCGAAGCCGGTCAGCCCGGGCGGCCGCACCGGCAGGACGGCGGCGCCGTTGGCCAGGATCGCGGTGCCCATCACGGCGGCGTACCAGTTGGGGCCGAGCTGGGCGAGGTCGGGCCGGGGTCGGACGGCGGGACGGGCGAGGGGGCGGATACCGGCCATAGTGGACATGTCCCCACCGTCGCCCGCGGGGCCGGTGGCCGGTAGCGCCGGGACTTCTATGGGGGCATAGCCTGAACCTATGGCTCTCTCCCCGCACGTCCCCGAACTCGGCGCCCTGGAACTGCTGCTCGCGGTGGCCCGGCTGGGCAGCGTCGGGCGGGCCGCGGCCGAGCTGGGCGTCAGCCAGCCGACCGCCAGCGCCCGGATCAAGGGCATGGAGCGGCAGATCGGCGTCGCGCTGCTGGACCGCTCGCCCCGGGGCAGCCGGCCGACCGAGGCGGGGCGGCTGGTGGTCGAGTGGGCCCGGCAGGTGGTGGAGGCGGCGCAGGCGCTGGACGCCGGGATCGACGCGCTGCGCGAGCGGCGGGACGCCAAACTGCGGGTGGTGGCCAGTCTGACCGTCGCCGAGTACCTGATGCCCGGCTGGCTGCTGGGCCTGTCCGACGCCAGCCCGGGGACGGCGGTGACGCTGCGGACGGCGAACTCGGCGGAGGTCGCCGGACACGTCCTGGCCGGGGACGCCGACCTCGGCTTCGTCGAGGGCCCGTCCACCCCGCCCGGACTGGCCGGCGCGGTGGTGGCGGCGGACCGCCTGGTGGTCGTGGTGGCACCCGGCCACCCGTGGGCGCGCCGCCGCACCCCGCTGACCGGAGCCGAGCTGGCGGCCACCCCGCTGGCGCTGCGCGAGCCGGGCTCGGGCACCCGCGAGGTGCTGGAGGCGGCCCTGCGGCCGTACGGGGGCCCGGCGCGGCCCCGGATGGAGCTGGCCTCGTCCACCGCGCTGAAGGCGGCGGCGATGACCGGGGCGGGGCCGGTCTGCCTGAGCGAGCTGGCGGTGGTGGAGGAGCTGGCCACCCGGCGGCTGGTCGAGGTGCCGCTGGTGGAGGAACTGGACCTGCGGCGGCCGCTGCGGGCGGTCTGGCCGGCCGGGCAGCGGCCGAGCGGGCCGGCCCGGGAGCTGCTGGGGCTGACCCGGCAGTCCGGCAAGCGTTCACCGAGAAGTCGGGGCGGAGGGGGAGTCGGTAAAGGTTGAGCGGAATAGACTCAACTTAGTGCATGCTGTACGTGGCAGTGCCGTCGAGCGGCGGTGCCGCGGTGGCAGCACCACGAACAGCAGTGCCGTTGGCAGCAGTGAAGGACGACGAGGGAGGCCCCCCAGCAGTGGACGCCAGCAAGTTCACCACCAAGACCCAGGACGCCCTGGCCGCCGCGATCCGGCAGGCGGGCGCGGCCGGCAACCCGGACGTCAGGCCGGTGCACATCCTGATCGCGCTGCTGGAACAGCCCGAGGGCATCGCCCGGCCGCTGCTGGAGGCGGTCGGCGCCGACGTCACCCGGGTCGGCGCCGAGGCCCGCCGCCAGGCGGCCGCGCTGCCCAGCGCGATGGGCTCGACGGTCTCCGCCCCGCAGCTCGCCCGGGACACCGTCGCGGTGCTCACCGAGGCCGGCAAGCGCGCGAACGACCTGGACGACCAGTACGTCTCCACCGAGCACCTGCTGGTCGGCCTGGCCGCCGAGGGCGGGCAGGCGGCCGAGCTGCTGGTGCAGCAGGGCGCCACGCCGAAGGCGCTGCTGGCCGCGTTCAAGGACGTCCGGGGCAGCGGCCGGGTCACCTCGCCGGATCCGGAGGGCACCTACAAGGCGCTGGAGAAGTACGGCACCGACCTCACCCAGGCCGCCCGGGACGGCAAGCTCGACCCGGTGATCGGCCGCGACCACGAGATCCGCCGGGTGGTCCAGGTGCTCTCCCGCCGGACCAAGAACAACCCGGTGCTGATCGGCGAGCCCGGCGTCGGCAAGACCGCCGTGGTCGAGGGCCTGGCCCAGCGCATCGTGGCCGGCGACGTGCCGGAGTCGCTGCGCGGCAAGCGGCTGGTCTCGCTGGACCTCGGCGCGATGGTCGCGGGCGCCAAGTTCCGCGGCGAGTTCGAGGAGCGGCTGAAGGCCGTCCTGAACGACATCAAGGCCTCGGACGGCCAGGTCGTCACGTTCATCGACGAGCTGCACACCATGGTCGGCGCGGGCGCCGGTGGCGACTCCGCGATGGACGCGGGCAACATGCTCAAGCCGATGCTGGCCCGCGGCGAGCTGCGGATGGTCGGCGCCACCACGCTGGACGAGTACCGCGAGCGGATCGAGAAGGACCCGGCCCTGGAGCGCCGCTTCCAGCAGGTGCTGGTCGGCGAGCCCAGCGTGGAGGACTCGATCGCCATCCTGCGCGGCCTCAAGGGCCGGTACGAGGCGCACCACAAGGTGCAGATCTCGGACGCCGCCCTGGTCGCCGCGGCCACCCTGTCCAACCGCTACATCACCTCCCGCTTCCTGCCCGACAAGGCGATCGACCTGGTCGACGAGGCGGCCTCCCGGCTGCGGATGGAGATCGACTCCTCCCCGGTCGAGATCGACGAACTCCAGCGCTCCGTGGACCGGCTGCGGATGGAGGAGCTGGCCCTGGAAAAGGAGTCGGACCCGGCCTCGGTGGACCGGCTGACCCGGCTGCGGCGCGATCTCGCCGACAAGAACGAGCAGTTGAGCGTGCTGACGGCGCGCTGGGAGCAGGAGAAGAAGAGCCTCAACCGGGTCGGCGAGCTCAAGGAGCGGCTGGACGACCTGCGCGGGGCGCTCGAACGCGCCCAGCGCGACGGGGACTTCGAGCGGGCGTCCAAGCTGATGTACGCCGAGATCCCGGCCGCCGAGAAGGAGCTCACCGACGCCCAGGAGCGGGCCGCCACCGCGGACACCGAGCCCGGGTCCGCCTCCGCCCCGATGGTCAAGGAGGAGGTCGGTCCGGACGACGTCGCGGACGTGGTCGCCTCCTGGACGGGCATCCCGGCCGGCCGGCTGCTGGAGGGCGAGAGCGCCAAACTCCTGCGCATGGAGGATGAGTTGGGCCGACGCCTGATCGGCCAGAAGGAGGCCGTGCAGGCCGTCTCGGACGCGGTGCGGCGCACCCGCTCCGGCATCGCCGACCCGGACCGCCCGACCGGCTCCTTCCTCTTCCTCGGCCCGACCGGCGTCGGCAAGACCGAACTCGCCAAGGCCCTGGCCGACTTCCTGTTCGACGACGAGCGGGCGATGGTCCGGATCGACATGAGCGAGTACGGCGAGAAGCACTCGGTCTCCCGTCTGGTCGGCGCCCCGCCCGGGTACGTCGGCTACGAGGAGGGCGGCCAGCTCACCGAGGCGGTCCGCCGCCGGCCGTACAGCGTGGTGCTGCTGGACGAGGTGGAGAAGGCGCACCCGGAGGTCTTCGACGTCCTGCTCCAGGTGCTGGACGACGGGCGGCTCACCGACGGCCAGGGGCGCACGGTCGACTTCCGCAACGCCATCCTGATCCTCACCTCCAACCTGGGCAGCCAGTACCTGGTCGACCCGGCCACCCCGGAGGCGGAGAAGCGGGAGCTGGTGCTGGGCGCCGTCCGGTCCGCGTTCAAGCCGGAGTTCCTCAACCGGCTGGACGACATCGTGGTCTTCGAGCCGCTGGGCACGGGCGAGCTGAGCCGGATCGTCGACCTCCAGGTGGCCCGGCTGGGCGAGCGGCTGCAGGAGCGGCGGCTCACCCTGGAGGTCACCGAGGCCGCCCGCGACTGGCTGTCGCTCACCGGCTACGACCCGGCGTACGGCGCCCGGCCGCTGCGCCGGCTGGTGCAGTCCGCGATCGGCGACCAGCTGGCCCGGGCGATCCTGTCCGGCGCGGTGCACGACGGGGACACCGTCGTGGTCGAGCGGGACGAGGCGGGCGACCGCCTCACCGTCCGCGGCCGGGGGCCGCTGGAGAAGTAGCACCGCCGGGCGTCCGGCGCACGGGCCGTTCCCTCCGCTCCGGCGGCGGGGGCGGCCCGTTCCGCGTCCGCGGCCCACCGCCCGGCCGCGGTCACTCCGTCGCCCGCCGCAGCAGCCGCCGGGTCCGGTCCCGCCGGCTGCGCGCCAGCCGGTGCAGTTCGGCCACCTGGGCGTCCGGCAGGTTCCAGGTCTGGGTCAGCAGCCTCAGCGTGGACACCCGCGGACAGGAGACCCCCCGCTCCAGGTCCCGGATCGACCGCACGCTCAGCCCGGTCGCCTCGCCCAGTCGTTCCTGCGTCATCCCCCGGTCCAGCCGGATGCTCCGCAGCAGCGCCCCGAGCGATGCGCCGTCCCCCGTCGCCGCTCCACCCACTCCTGGTCCCCCCTCAGTTCCGGACCGTCCGACTCCGGACGGTCCGCTTCCGGACAGCTCAACTCCCCCGGGCCGGCCGGGATTTGATCGAAGCGACTTCCGTCGCACGCTAACCGCAACCGGTCCGCGCGACAGGCGAACCAGCGCGCCGGGCGCGTGACGTGACTCACGCGGCCCCTCCGGACGGCCCCACCCGCCCGGCCGCCCCGGGCCCCGCGCACCCTCCGTGACCGCCGCCCGCGGCACCCCCGCCGGGGCCGCCCGACGACGCCCGGCGAAGCCCCGGAGAACGCCGGACGAAGATCGACGCACCCCTCGGCCGCCCCTGTGAGCGGAGCCCCGAATGAGGCAGGATGGGAGGTGGAAAGGGCGGCCTCTCATTGCCGGCCACCACGTGCACTGAGGAAGAGGACCCCCATGAGCATCGACCCGTCGTCCATCCCGTCCTTCGGCGTCCCCCAGGGCGGCCAGCCCGGCGGCCAGGGCGGGCGGCCGGCCGGCCCGCCGCCGATCATCGTCCCGGACCAGGCCCTGGTCACCCAGCTGCTGGACCAGATGCAGCTCAAGCACGTCGTGGACGAGGAGGGCGACCTCACCGCCCCCTGGGAGGGCTTCCGCGTCTACTACATGTTCCGCGGCGAGCAGAAGGAGCTCTTCGCGGTGCGCGCCTTCTACGACCGCGCGTACCCGCTGGAGAAGAAGGGCGAGATCCTCGACCTGATCGACGAGTGGAACCGCGAGACCCTCTGGCCCAAGGTCTACACCCACACCCACGAGGACGGCGTGGTCCGCCTGATCGGCGAGGCCCAGATGATCGTCGGCACCGGCGTCAACCTGGACTACTTCGTCACCACCACCGCCAACTGGACCCAGGCCGCGGTCGGCTTCGAGCAGTGGATGGTCGAGCGCCTCGGCCTCCAGGACGAGATCGAGGGCGAGGACGGCGAGGGCACCGAGGGCACCGACCAGGCCTGATCCCGCCCCGGTACTCCGGTCCGGCCCGCCACCGCCTCCGCGCCGGTGGCGGGCCGTTCTTGTCCCCGGCTCCCGGCTGTCCCAGGATGGCCCCCTGACGACGAGCCGTGAGGAGCCACCGATGGGTACCAGGCCGCTGCTGAACCGCCGACTGGCCGGGATGGGAACGACGATCTTCGCCGAGATGTCCGCGCTGGCCACGGCCACCGGCTCGATCAACCTCGGCCAGGGCTTCCCGGACACCGACGGGCCCGAGGAGGTCCGCGAGGCGGCCGTACGGGCCCTGCGCGAGGGCCGCGGCAACCAGTACCCGCCCGGCCCCGGCATCCCCGAGCTGCGCACCGCGATCGCCGAGCACCAGCAGCGCTTCCACGGCCTCTCGTACGACCCGGACACCGAGGTGCTGGTCACCGCGGGGGCCACCGAGGCCATCGCCGCCGCCCTGCTGGCCCTGCTGGAGCCCGGCGACGAGGTGATCGCCCTCGAACCGTTCTACGACTCCTACGCCGCCTGCATCGCGATGGCCGGCGCCACCCGGGTCCCGCTCACCCTGCGGGCCCCGTCCTTCCGGCCGGACCTGGACGAGCTGCGCTCGCTCGTCACCCCGCGCACCCGGCTGCTGCTGATCAACACCCCGCACAACCCGACCGGCACCGTCCTGACCGCCGAGGAGCTGCGCGGCATCGCGGAACTGGCCGTCGAGCACGACCTGCTGGTGGTCACCGACGAGGTGTACGAGCACCTGGTGTTCGGCGCCGTCCACCACCCGATCGCCGCCCTGCCCGGCATGCGCGAGCGCACCGTCGCCATCTCCTCGGCCGGCAAGACCTTCTCGTTCACCGGCTGGAAGGTCGGCTGGGTCACCGCGTGCCCGGAGCTGGTCGCGGCCGTGCGCACGGCGAAGCAGTACCTCACCTACGTCAGCGCCGGCCCCTTCCAGTACGCCGTCGCGGAGGCCCTGCGGCTGCCCGACGCCTACTTCGACGGCTTCCGCGCCGACCTGCTGCGCAAGCGCGACCTGCTGGTGGACGGGCTCACCGCGGCCGGCTTCCGGGCCTTCACCCCCGAGGGCACGTACTTCGTCACCACCGACATCACCCCGCTCGGCGAGAAGGACGGCATCGGGTTCTGCCGTGCCCTGCCCGGCCGTTGCGGCGTCGTCGCGATCCCGAACGCCGTGTTCTACGACACCGTGGAGGCCGGCCTTAGCCTGGTCCGCTTCACTTTCTGCAAAACGGACGAAGTCCTTCAGGAGGCCGTCACCCGTCTGCGGCGCCTGTGAAGGGCCGCACGCCCCCCTTCACGCCCCCGCCCTGCCTTTCGAACTGGGATCTCCGGAACCCGACACCAGTTCCGATGGATCATCAACTTCCTTGATCAGCTTGGATTTTTGATAACCCGAAGGCGTTCTGATCGACCTTCCGGCAGTACCGAGCCGCCCTCCATGCCTCACGCTTGGAGGGCGGCGGCGTGTGATGCACCCGAACAGCGCACACCCGGCGCGCACGGCGCGCGATCCGGTGATAGGGGCGCGCGCTGTGCAGAGTCGCACATGGACTCGATCGGACCCGGGAAGCAGGTGTGCTCGAAACGGTGAATGCTTGACAAAGTTGGGTAAATCACCGGCGGACCCGGCGTATTCGTGCTTCTCTGCTGCTGAATCTCCAGCCGGAATCCTTCCTTCCACGGTCGGCCGCGCCCAGGGCCGCACAGCCACGAACAGCCTCGCCATCGCCTAGGCCTACTCGCTGCTGCTCGGCGGGCGCGCACGGAGCTGAAACGCGGAGCCGAGCATGCTCACCACACTGCAGACCTCCTACACGGACACCCGCGCCGGTGACCTCGCCTGGTGCCTCGGCGGCGACCCGCTGCCCGCTCTCGCCGTCCGCGACCTGAGACTCGACGGATGCGGCCGCCCGGGCGCCTCCGGGACCCTCCAGCTGCGCCTGCTGGGCGCCTCCCACCAGGTGGTGATCGACGCGGGCCCCGGCCAGTGCCTGGAGACCGTCGCCTGTCTGCCCGGCCGCCGCACCCCGCTGCCGGCCCGGGTGGCCAAGCAGGTCGGCGGCTGGGAGTACGAGTTCGCCGCCCGCATCGAGGCGCTGCCGCCGCACGACTTCGCGGCCCGCGCCCAGGAACTGCTGGCCCTGGTCGAGGGGCACCCCCGGGGGCTCGCCGGAGTCTTCCCGGGCGACCCGAGCGCCTTCACCGCGCTGGTCGCCCAGGGCGGCGCGGACCGGCTGCTCTGGCGCACCTGGCACGCCTACCCGCAGGAGGGGCAGCTGGTGTGCACCCGCTCCTCGCTGGTGGTGTCCGGGGCATGACCACCCGAAGCCCGGACCGGAACACCGATCCGGCCGTAGGCCTCCCGGCACTGGCCTGCGAATCGTACGCAGGAACGGTTCGTCAATCCGACGTTGCTCACTGTCCGTCGGATGGGCGCAGCCATCCGTCCCGCACGTCCCCTAGCGTTTGTTCGTGATCAACCATCCGGCCGGTCCGCCCGCACGCCCGCGAGTGGACCTCGACGACGGCACCCCACTCCGGCCCGGGCGACCCCTCGCCCCACTCCTGCCCGCCCGCCGTCGGCCCCGGCTGCGCTCCCGCCCCCGACTCGCCCGCCTGAGCGTCCTGCTGGCCGCGTTCGTCTGCGCGGCCTGCGGGCTCGTCTACGAGCTCGAACTCGTGGCGCTCGGCGACTACCTGCTCGGGGACACGGTCACCCAAACCTCCGTCGTGCTCTCCGTCATGGTGTTCGCGATGGGCCTCGGCTCACTGCTCGCCAAACGGCTCACCCACCGGCCCGCCACCGCCTTCGCCCTGGTCGAGTGCGCGCTCGCGCTCACCGGCGGACTCTCCGTCCTCGCGCTCTACTCCTGCTGGGCCTGGATCGGCCGCTACCAGGCCGCGATGGTCGGCCTCACCTGCCTGATCGGCGTCCTCATCGGCGCCGAGATCCCCCTGCTGATGACGCTCATCCAGCGGATCCGGCGCGAGGACGCCGGGCGGGCCGTCGCCGACCTGTTCGCCGCCGACTACGTGGGCGCGCTGGTCGGCGGCCTCGCCTTCCCGTTCCTGATCCTGCCCGCCCTCGGACCGGGCGACGGAGCACTGCTCACCGGTGCCGTCAACGCCGTCGCCGGAGCGGCCGTGGTGCTCTGGCTGTTCCGCGACGAACCCGCCCCCGGGATACGACGGCTGCTCTGGGGCGGCTGCCTGCTCGTCCTCGCCGCGCTCGCGGCGGCCGCGGCCGGCTCCGACGCCATCGAGCGCGCCGCCCGGCACGCCCTGTACGGCGACCAGGTCCGCTACGCGACCCGCGGCCGCTCCCAGGAGATCGTGCTCACCGGCCCCGCCGAGGGCCCCCTCCGGCTCTACCTGGACGGCCGGCTCGCGGTCTGCGGGCCCGACGAGTACCGGGGCAGCGAGGGCCTGGTGCACCCCGCCATGGCGGCCGGCCCGGACGCCCGGGTCCTGCTGCTCGGCGGCGGCGACGGGCTCGCCCTGCGGGAGGTGCTGCGGCACCGGGGCGTCCGCACCGTCCGGCTGGTCGACTCCGACCCCGCCCTCCCCCGGATCGCCCGCACCGACCCCGGGCTCTCCGCCCTCGGCGGCCGCTCGCTCGACGACCCCAGGGTCCGCACCACCGCGGCCGACCCGATGGCCTGGCTGCGCGACGCGGGAGCCTCCGGCGCCGACGGACCGTACGACGTGGTGCTCGCCGACCTCCCGGCCCCGGCCGACGGCGGACCGGTCAAGTTCCACTCCCAGGAGTTCTACGGCCTCGCCACCCGGCTGCTCTCCCCCGGCGGCCGGATCGCCGTCCGCGCCGGGAGCGGCCTGGACGGCCTGGACGGCCTCTGGCAGATCGAGTCCGGCCTGCGCACCACGGGCCTGCAGACCGTGCCGTACGCCGTCCCGGGCAGCGCCACCGCCACCTGCCGCCCCGGCCCGCCGGACGACGCCCAGAACTTCCTCCTCGCCGCCGCCACCCGCCCCGCGCTCACCCTCGCCCCCGACGCCCCGCCGCCCCGCGCCCTCACCACCGACGCCCTCCGCGCCGCCACCACCCGCCTCACCGCCCTCCGCCCCACCCGTCCCCCGGCCGCCCTCACCCTGCTCGGCCCCCGCTGAGCCGGGCCGGGCCCGGGGCCCGCGGGGGCGACCACCGGCCCTCGGGCCCGGACGCACCCCGGAGGAGTCCGAGCCGGGACGGGCGCGGCCCGGGTGTCGGCTCGACGGCCGGGGGAACAGCCCGGGCGGGGAAAATCGGGTGGTGGTGGGTAGGGACCGGGCGGGGGCCAGTCGGTAGGCTCCGTGACATGGAGCATGAGGTTGTCGTCCCGATGTCCGCCGAGCTGGTGCGGCAGGCCTTGCAGGATCCGGCGCTGCTGGCGCGGAGCGTGCCGGGGCTGAGCACCGAGCCGGCCGCGGTCGGGGCCGGTGCGGCCGAAGAGATCGGCGGCCGGCTGAAGCTGCGGATCGGCGGCTCCACGATCACGTACAAGGGCATGCTGTCGCTGATCGAGGGCCGGGAGGGCGTGCTGACCGTGTTCGCCGAGGGCGAGGAGGCCCGGGGCAGCGGTGAGGTGACCGCCACCGTCCGGGTCAGCGTCGCGGACGGCGCCGAGGACGGCACCGCGGCGATCCGCTTCACCGGCGATCTGAGCGCCACCGGCCGGCTGGCCGAGTTCGACGAGGAGACCCTCGACACCACCGGCCGCCGCCTGCTGGACAGGTTCGCCGCCGCGCTGGTCGCCCCGGAGGGCGAGCAGCCCCAGGAGGACCAGGACCAGGACGACGCCGAGCCGGCCGGGTCGGAGGCCACCGGGACCGACGCCGGTGTGGTCTTCATCGAGGAGCGCCAGGACCTCCCGGGTGACGACCTGGACGACGACCTCTCCGACCTGATCGCCTTCTCGGACGCCGACGCCGAGCGCTTCGGCCTGCCGACCGGCTCCGCCGACGACGACGAGGACGACGTCGACGACGCGGAGGGGTCCGAGCAGGACGGCGTCGCCGAGGAACTGCCCGCCGAGCCGCTCTTCGCGTACGAGGAGGAGCCGGTGCTCACCGGCCCGGTGCGCCGCAGCATCGTCGGCCGGTCCGCCGAGGAGGTGGACCACGCCCCGCCGCGCGGCCCGTACGCCCCGGCGCTGCCCGCCCGCAGCGCGCGGGCCCGGGCGGCGTCCCGCTGGGGCGGGGAGGCCGGCGGGATCGTGGTGCCGGGCACCGGCGGCCGCAGCGCGGTGCCGTGGGTGATCGGCGGTTCGGTGGCCCTGCTGGGCGGCGCCGTGGTGCTGGTCAGGGCGCTGCGCCGACGCTGAGCCGGGAGCGCCGCCGGGCCCGCCAGGGCCTAGACTGAACGCTCATGAGCAACGACCGCGACGCCCTGCTGGCACAGATCAAGGACAAGGCCGTCGTGCACGGCAAGGTCACCCTCTCCTCCGGCAAGGAGGCCGACTACTACGTCGACCTGCGCCGGATCACGCTGGACGGCGTGGCCGCCCCGCTGGTCGGCCGGGTGATGCTGGACGCGACCTCGCACCTGGAGTACGACGCCGTCGGCGGTCTGACCCTGGGTGCCGACCCGGTGGCCGCCTCGATGCTGCACGCCGCCGCCGCGCGCGGGCAGCAGCTGGACGCCTTCGTGGTCCGCAAGACGGGCAAGGCGCACGGCCTCCAGCGCCGGATCGAGGGCCCGGAGGTCAAGGGCCGCCGGGTCCTGGCCGTCGAGGACACCTCCACCACCGGCGGCTCGGTGCTGACCGCCGTGGAGGCGCTGCGCGAGGCGGGCGCCGAGGTGGTCGGCGTCGCGGTGATCGTGGAGCGCGGTGGCGCGGCCGCCGTCGAGGCCCAGGGCCTGGAGTACGTGACCGCGTACACCCTGGACGACCTGGGTCTCTGACCCCGGGCCGACGGCCGGTGCCCCGGGGAGCGACCGGCACGACGAACGACAGAGGGCCGGTGCTGTTTCACGTGAAACAGCACCGGCCCTCGCCGTGTCCGGAGCGGCGGACGCTCAGCCCCGCCGGTGCCGGCCGCCGCCGGCCTGGGCCTGGCTCTCGTCGCCGACCTCGGCGGCGGCGCCGCCGGCCCGCTTCTTCTTCCGCTCGCGCATGACCTCGACCAGGATCGGCGAGATCGACAGCAGGACGATCAGCAGCACCGCCGGGATCAGGTACTTGTCGATCACCGGGGCGAGCGCGTCACCGAAGAAGTAGCCGATCAGCAGCATGGACTCGGTCCACAGCACGCCGCCGATCACGTTCCAGACGAAGAAGGTGCGCGCGGGCATCTCCAGGGTGCCGGCGACCGGGTTCAGGAAGGTGCGGATGATCGGCATGAAGCGGGCCAGCACCACGGCCTTGCCGGAGCCGAACTTGTTGAAGTACTCCTCCGCCTTCACCACGTACTCGCGGCGGAAGATCTTCGAATCGGGCTTGTCGAACATCTTCGGCCCGACCTTGGCCCCGATCAGGTGCCCGAGCTGGGCGCCGGCGATCGCCGCGATCGGGCAGCCGATCAGCAGCACGGCGATCGGCAGCTTGGCGCCGTCGCCGAGCACCGAGGAGGCGGCGTTCGAGGCGGCGACACCCGCGAGGATCAGCAGCGAGTCACCCGGGAAGAAGAAGCCGACCAGCAGGCCGGTCTCCGCGAAGATGATCGCGATCAGCCCGATGGCGCCGAGGGACGAGATCAGGGATTTGGCGTCGAGCAGGTTGACGGCCAGCTGGTTGTAGTCCACGGGCGCAGGATAGCGGGCGCACCTTGCCGGCGAAGCGGGCGTCCCGTACCGGCGGGGCCCGCCCGGAGCCGCTCCCGGCCGCCGCCCGGGCCGCCCGGGGAGCGGCGGAGCGCCGGCTGAGCACCGGTCGGGGGCCGGTCGGGGACGGTCCGGAGTGCCGCCGTGCGCCCGTGCCGTGCGACGTTCCGCATGGCGGGCTCCTGCTGACCCGCAGGCACGAGTCTGGGAAGATGGCACAGGCGTCCGGTCCGCAACGGCACACCACCCTCATGGCCGTACCGCGGAGGTCGCCTCGAACGTGCCGGAGAGCCACACCGCAACGCCGCGCGTCGGCGGGCCGGCACGGAGTCGTCACGAAGGCGTACACAGCGTCGGACAGCACCGTCCGTACGCCGCAACCCGACAGGAGCGGATCGCATGCCCATCGCAACTCCCGAGGTCTACAACGAGATGCTGGACCGGGCCAAGGCGGGCAAGTTCGCCTACCCGGCCATCAACGTCACGTCGTCGCAGACCCTGCACGCCGCCCTGCGTGGTTTCGCCGAGGCCGAGAGCGACGGCATCATCCAGATCTCGACCGGTGGCGCGGAGTTCCTGGGCGGCCAGCACAACAAGGACATGGTGACCGGCGCCGTCGCGCTCGCCGAGTTCGCCCACATCGTCGCCGCCAAGTACGACGTCACCGTCGCGCTGCACACCGACCACTGCCCGAAGGACAAGCTGGACGGCTACGTCCGCCCGCTGCTGGCGGTCTCCGCCGAGCGCGTGGCCAAGGGCCTGAACCCGCTGTTCCAGTCGCACATGTGGGACGGCTCGGCCGAGACCCTGGCCGACAACCTGGCCATCGCCCAGGAGCTGCTGGCCCAGGCCGCCGCCGCCAAGATCATCCTCGAGGTCGAGATCACCCCGACCGGCGGCGAGGAGGACGGCGTCACCCACGAGATCAACGACGAGCTGTACACCACCGTCAACGACGCCGTGCGCACCGCCGAGGCCCTGGGCCTGGGCGAGAAGGGCCGCTACCTGCTGGCCGCCTCCTTCGGCAACGTGCACGGCGTGTACAAGCCCGGCAACGTCGTGCTGAAGCCGGAGCTGCTGCGCGAGCTCCAGGACGCGATCGGCAAGCAGTACGGCAAGACCGACCCGTTCGACTTCGTCTTCCACGGCGGCTCGGGCTCGTCCGCCGAGGAGATCGCCACCGCGCTGGAGAACGGCGTCGTGAAGATGAACCTGGACACCGACACCCAGTACGCCTTCACCCGCCCGGTGGCCGGCCACATGTTCGCCAACTACGACGGCGTGCTGAAGGTCGACGGCGAGGTCGGCAAGAAGAACACCTACGACCCGCGCACCTGGGGCAAGCTGGCCGAGGCCGGCATGGCCGCCCGCGTGGTCGAGGCCGCCGAGCAGCTGCGTTCGGCGGGCAAGCGCCTGAAGTGAGGCCCGCGCCCCGGACACGCGCTCCGGGCCGCACAGGGACCGGGCGCGGGACGCCCCGGGCCTGAGAACACGGGTGCCCCCGGCGGAGACCGCCGGGGGCACCCGTCCGTCGGGGGGTCTACTGCTTGAGCTCCGCGTACGCCTCCGCGCTGCTGTCCTTCAGGAACTGCCAGCAGCGGGCCTCCTCCTCGGTCTCCTTGATCACGCCGGCCGCCCGGGCGAGGGCCGCCAGGCAGCGCAGGAAGCCGCGGTTGCCGCGGTGCTCCCACGGCACCGGTCCGTGGCCCTTCCAGCCGCTGCGCCGCAGCGCGTCCAGGCCGCGGTGGTAGCCCGTCCGGGCGTAGGCGTACGACTCGACGTATCGGCCGGCCGCGAAGGCGTCGTCGGCCAGCATGGCCCATGCCAGGCAGAAGGCCGGGAACTCGGCCGCCACCTGGGTCGGGGAGGCCGATTCCTCCGCCAGCATCCGGTAGGGCCGTTCCTCCTCCGGGAGGAGGGTCGGTTCGGGACCGTCGAGAAGATTCCTGTGGATCGCCATGCCCTGAAGTCTGCCACCCGAGACGCAGGGGTCAACCGCCGTCCCGTCCGGACCGCCGCGCCGGGGCCGCGAACCCGCGGACGAAGTGCGTGGACATTCACCCGTTCGCCGTGCCAGTGTGAAGATCATGTCCGCAGCCCGATCCGTCGGCAGGCGCACCGCACCGCCCCGGAAGGGCGGTCGCCGACGCCGCCGACCGCGGCGCAGACCCGGTCCTGGCATGCTCACGGCATTCGCGGTCTCCGCGCTGGTGCTCGGCGCCACCGCGGTCATGCTGAACCGCCCCGCGCAGACCCCTGCCGCCACCCCGACCACCCGGGCGAGGGTCGCCCCGCCCGCCGAACAGGCCGCCACGGCGGCGCAGACCCCTCCCCCGGGCCCCGCGCCGGCCGACACCCCGCCGCCCGCGCAGTCCCCGGCCCCGACGGCGCCTCCCGCGCCCCCGGCCCCGGACCCCGGACCCACCAAGGGCGCGGGCACCTTCGCCGTCGCCCCCGCCACCGCCAAGCCGGTCGGGCGCGGCACCGTGCGCCGCTACCGGGTCGAGGTCGAGGACGGCATCGGCATCGACGCCCCGTCCGCCGCGGCGCAGATCCACGGCGTCCTCGGCGACAGGCGCGGCTGGACGAACGACCGCAAGAACGGCTTCCAGCTGGTCGCCGACGGCCCGTACGACTTCACCGTGAAGATCGCCTCGCCGGCCACCGTGGACCGGATCTGCGGCGCCTCCGGCCTGGACACCCACGGCGAGGTCAACTGCAACGTCGGCAACCAGGTGCTCGTCAACTCCAAGCGCTGGAACACCGGTTCACCGCAGTTCAGCGGGCCGCTGGAGGAGTACCGGGCACTGATCGTCAACCACGAGGTGGGCCACCGGATCGGCCACGGGCACGAGGGCTGCCCGGGCGAGGGCAAGCCGGCGCCCGCGATGATGCAGCAGATCTACGGCCTCAAGGGCTGCACGCCCAACGCCTGGCCGTACTCGGCGGAGGGCACCTACCTCAGCGGGCCGTCCGTGCCGTAGCGGCACCGGCCCGGGTGCGGGCCGGGCCGCGGGCCCCCTATCCGAACACCGGCAGGTACGCCCGCAGGTCGCTGCGCTCCCCCGAGGCGGACACCTCGGCGGCCTCCACCGCCGCCGCCCAGTCGGCCCGGCCGGTGGCCAGCCGGATCCAGGTGAGCGGGTCGGTCTCCACCACGTTGGGCGGGGTGCCGCGGGTGTGCTTCGGCCCCGGCACCGCCTGGACCACCGCGTACGGCGGGACCCTCAGCTCGACCGCGCCACCGGGGGCGCGGTCGGCGAGGACGTCGGCCAGCATCCGGGTGACGGCGGCCAGGGCCTGGCGGTCGTGCGGGAAGGCGTCCTGGCCGAGCGCGGCGGCGAGGTCGTCGGCGTGCACCACGGCCTCGACCAGTCTGGTCACCAGGTAGTCGGTCAGTGCCATCGACCGACCGCCCAGGACGGCGATCCGCCGCTCCGGTTCCGTCACGGCCGGCCCGTCGAGCGCGGTCCGCACGGCGTCGAGCGTCCGGTCGACGGCGGCGGACACCTCCGCGGGCGGGCCGGCGAACCCGGCCGCCGCGTGCTCGACCACCCGGGTGTCGACCGCCTCGGCCATCGCCTCGGACAGCTCGGCGTAGCCGGCCAGCGAGAGCGCCGGCCCGTCCGGCTCGGGCCCGTCCACCCCGGCCGGCAGGTGGCCCAGCGCCAGGCACAGGTGGGCCAGCAACTCCCGTACCCGCCACGACCCGAGCCGGGTCGGCAGCTCCAACTGCTCGGCGGTGACGCCGTGCACGACGGCGCGGAGCGCCTCGTTCTGGCCGGCCAGCGCGGCGCGGACCTTCTGCGGCTGATAGGTGCGGGGCTTGGCAGGCATGGGCCCAACATACGCCCGGGGGCGGACGGTTCGAGAAGAACCGTCCGCCCCCGGGAGCCGTGCGTCAGGCCAGCAGGGCCTCGATGACACCGGTGTGGGCGTCCTTCAGCTCCGCCAGCGAGACGCTGAACTGGCCCTGGACGTCCAGGCTGTCGCCGTCCACGACACCGATCCGGGTGGCCGGCAGGCCGCGCGCGGTGCACATGTCGTTGAACCGGAGCTCCTCGCTGCGCGGCACCGCCACGACGGCGCGGCCGGCCGACTCCGAGAACAGCAGGACGAACGGGTCCTGGCCCTCGGGAACGACGATCCGGGCCCCGTGGCCGCCCTTGAGGCAGCTCTCCACCAGCGCCTGGCCGAGACCGCCGTCGGACAGGTCGTGCGCGGCGTCGATCATGCCGTCGCGCGAGGCGGCGATCAGGATCTCGCCGAGCAGCCGCTCGCGCTCCAGGTCCACCGCGGGCGGCAGGCCGCCGAGGTGGTCGTGGACGGCCTGCGACCAGGCCGAGCCGCCGAGCTCGTCCGCGGTGTCGCCGAGCAGGTAGAGCAGCTGCCCCTCCTCGGCGAAGGCCAGCGGGGTGCGCCGGGTGACGTCGTCGATGACGCCGAGCACCGCGACCACCGGGGTCGGGTGGATGGCGACCTCGCCGGTCTGGTTGTACAGCGAGACGTTGCCGCCGGTGACCGGGGTGCCGAGCACCAGGCAGGCGTCGGCCAGGCCGCGGGTGGCCTCGGCGAACTGCCACATCACGTCCGGGTCCTCGGGGGAGCCGAAGTTGAGGCAGTCGGAGACGGCGAGCGGCTTGGCACCGCCGGCCGCGACGTTGCGGTACGCCTCGGCCAGGGCCAGCTGGGCCCCGGTGTACGGGTCCAGCTTGGCGAACCGGCCGTTGCCGTCGGTGGCGACCGAGACGCCGAGGTTGGTCTCCTCGTCGATCCGGATCATGCCCGAGTCCTCGCCGGAGGCGAGCACGGTGTTGCCGAGCACGTAGCGGTCGTACTGGTCGGTGATCCAGGACTTGGAGGCCTGGTTCGGGTGGCTCGTGACCTTCAGCAGGTCGGCCTTGAGGCCCTCGCCGGTGGTCGGGCGGGCCAGCCGCTCGGCCGTCGGGGCGTCGGCCTGCAGCGCGTCCTGCCAGCTCGGGCGGGCGTACGGGCGCTGGTAGGTCGGGCCCTCGTGGGCGACGGTGCGCGGCGGGACGTCCACCACGAGCTCGCCGTGCCAGAAGATCTCCAAGCGCTCGCCGTCGGTCACCTCACCGATGACGTTGGCGATGACGTCCCACTTCTCGCAGATCTCCAGGAAGCGGTCGACCTTGTCGGGCTCCACGATCGCGCACATGCGCTCCTGCGACTCGCTCATGAGGATCTCCTCCGGCGAGAGCGTGTGGTCGCGCAGGTGCACGGTGTCGAGCTCGATCCGCATGCCGCCGGAGCCCGCCGAGGCCAGCTCGCTGGTGGCGCAGGACAGACCGGCGCCGCCGAGGTCCTGGATGCCCTTGACGAGCTTCTCCCGGAAGATCTCCAGGGTGCACTCGATCAGGAGCTTCTCCTGGAACGGGTCGCCGACCTGGACGGCCGGGCGCTTGGCCGGCTTGGTGTCGTCGAAGGTCTCGGAGGCGAGCACCGAGACGCCGCCGATGCCGTCGCCGCCGGTGCGGGCCCCGTACAGGATGACCTTGTTGCCGGCGCCGGAGGCCTGCGCGAGGTGGATGTCCTCGTGCTTCATGACGCCCACGCACAGCGCGTTGACCAGCGGGTTGCCCTGGTAGCAGGAGTCGAAGACGACCTCGCCGCCGATGTTCGGCAGGCCCAGGCAGTTGCCGTAGCCGCCGATGCCCGCGACGATCCCGGGCAGCACGCGCCGGGTGTCCGGGTGGTCGGCCGCCCCGAAGCGCAGCGGGTCCATCACGGCGACCGGGCGGGCGCCCATCGCCAGGATGTCGCGCACGATGCCGCCGATGCCGGTGGCCGCGCCCTGGTAGGGCTCGATGTACGACGGGTGGTTGTGCGACTCGACCTTGAAGGTGACCGCGTAGCCCTGGCCGACGTCGACGACGCCGGCGTTCTCGCCGATGCCCACGAGCATCGCGTCCGAATCGGGCTTCTTCTCGCCGAACTGCTTCAGGTGGACCTTGCTGCTCTTGTACGAACAGTGCTCGGACCACATGACGGAGTACATGGCGAGTTCGGCGCCGGTCGGGCGGCGGCCGAGGATCTCCCGGATGCGCGCGTACTCGTCCTCCTTGAGGCCGAGTTCGGCCCAGGGCTGGGCGGCGTCCGGGGTCTGCTCGGCGTTCTTGACGGTGTCGAGGCTCATCAGGCGTTCACCAGCTGCTTCAGGACGGAAGTGAAGAAGCCCAGGCCCTCGGTGGTCGGACCGGTGAGCGGCTCCACCGCGTGCTCCGGGTGCGGCATCAGGCCGACGACATTGCCGGCGGCGTTGGTGATGCCGGCGATGTCGCGGTACGAACCGTTCGGGTTGACGTCGACGTAGCGGGCGACGATCCGGCCCTCCGCCTCCAGTTCGTCCAGCACCCGCTCGTCGGCGACGAAGCGGCCCTCGCCGTTCTTCAGCGGGACGACGATTTCCTGGCCCGCCGAGTAATCCCGGGTCCAGGCGGTGCCGGCGTTCTCGATGCGCAGCTTCTGGTCGCGGCAGATGAAGTGCAGCGAGTCGTTGCGGTGGAGCGCGCCGGGCAGCAGGTGCGATTCGCACAGCACCTGGAAGCCGTTGCAGATACCGAGGACCGGCATTCCGAGCTTCGCCTGCTCGATGACGGACTCCATCACCGGCGAGAACCGGGAGATCGCACCGCAGCGCAGATAGTCGCCGTAACTGAATCCGCCCGGCAGGACGACGGCGTCGACCTGGTGGAGATCCTTGTCACGGTGCCAGAGGGCGACCGGCTCGGCGCCGGCCAGGCGGACCGCCCGCTGGGCGTCGCGGTCGTCGAGGGAGCCGGGGAAAGTGACGACGCCTACGCGGGTGGTCACTTGCCCTCCTCCTCGACCCGGACGGTGAAGTCCTCGATCACGGTGTTGGCGAGAAAGGTCTCGGCGGCTTCGCGGATACGGGCGAGCGCCGCGTCGTCGACCGGGCCCTCCACATCCAGCTCGAAACGCTTGCCCTGGCGGACGTCGGCGATCCCGGTGAATCCGAGACGGGGCAGTGCACGCTGCACCGCCTGTCCCTGGGGGTCGAGGATCTCCGGCTTGAGCATGACGTCGACTACGACGCGTGCCACTGGCACTCCCGGTGGTGTCTTCGGTGAGGCGGGGGAACTCCAGACTACCGGTGGTTTCGGGCAGGATTGCTGGCCGGGCATAGCGACGCGCGTAGACCCCAGACCCTTACGCCGCAAGGGATCCGGACCCCCCGCCACCGCCCCGGCCCCGCCGGTTTCCCCGGATTCGACGCCCGGAACGCCCCCGCCCGGAGAACACCCGAATACGGCACTTGGGGACAGATCCGCCCGTCCCGCACATCGGTATCCAGGACCACCGCGAAGAGACGTGAATATCCGGAAAAGAATGCCGGACTCTTCGATTTCGGCCCCCTTCGGGTGCAGAATAGGGCCACCTGTCGCGGCAAGTGCTGCGTATCAGGCGAGCCGTCCGGCACGCCCGTACGCGCTTGCCCGAGTTGGTGCACATCAGGCCCCGGTACCCCCTCGGACCGGCGGCCGAATTGCCCGAGAGGATTGACACCCATGGCTCAGCGTGTAGTTGTCACGCTCTCCGACGACCTGGACGGCGGCGCCGCCGCGGAAACCGTCCACTTCGGCGTCGACGGGAAGTCGTACGAGATCGACCTGTCCGTGGACAACGCGGAAAAGCTGCGGGAGGCCCTCGCTCCGTTCGTCGCCGCCGGCCGCCGCCAGAGCCGCACCGGAAAGTCGTTCCGTCGCACCGCCCTCACCCCGGACCCGGCCGCCGTCCGCGCCTGGGCCCTGTCCCGCGGGATGGAACTTCCGGCCCGCGGCCGCATCCCCAAGCACGTGTACGAGGCGTTCGCCGAGGCGAACTGAGCCCCGCGGGAGCGTGCTCCCCGGTCGCCCCGCCCGCCCGGACCGAAAGGGTGGGGCGACCACCCCGAACGATGCTGTAGAGTATTCCTCGTCGCCGCAACGGAGAGATCCGAAGAGGCGGCCGGTGCCCCACCAGGCACCGTGCGGACGTGGCTCAGTTGGTAGAGCATCACCTTGCCAAGGTGAGGGTCGCGAGTTCGAATCTCGTCGTCCGCTCGCAGTGCGCGAGCACAGCACAACTCAATATCTTGACCTGCGGACGTGGCTCAGTTGGTAGAGCATCACCTTGCCAAGGTGAGGGTCGCGAGTTCGAATCTCGTCGTCCGCTCAGATACGAAGGGCCCCCTCATTCGAGGGGGCCCTTCGGCATTCCCTCCCCGCTCCCGGCGGGCGGTCCCCGGGCACCGGCGATATCGGCCATGACATTTGTCATCGCCGACCCGTGCGTCCCCACGGCGATGTCATGACGGCACGCACTGCCCGCGGGGCCCGGCCGACGGGAGGCTTGAGGCATGGAAACGAGCCGGCCCTCCCGCCCCAGCGACGACGTGATCGAGGTCACCGACCTGCACCGCCACTACGGCGGCGGCACCACCGGGTACCACGCCGTGCGCGGCGTCGACCTCACCGTCCGCCGCGGCGAGCTGTTCGCCCTGCTCGGCACCAACGGGGCCGGCAAGACCTCCACCATGGAGGTCATCGAGGGCCTGGCCGCGCCCAGCGGCGGCACCGTCCGGGTGCTCGGCCGGGACCCCTTCAAGGAGCGCGCCGCCGTCCGCCCGCGGATCGGCATCATGCTCCAGGAGGGCGGCTTCGCCGGTGAGCTCACCGCCACCGAGACCGGCCGCGTCTGGGCCGGCATGACCAGCGGCGCCCGCCCGGTGGCGGAGGCGCTGGAGCTGGTCGGCCTCGGCCACCGGGCGAACGTCCGGGTCAAGCAGCTGTCCGGCGGCGAGAAGCGCCGGCTGGACCTCGCGATGGCCCTGCTCGGCCGCCCGGAGGTGCTCTTCCTGGACGAGCCCAGCACCGGCCTCGACCCGGAGGCGCGGGCCGCCGTCTGGCAGCTGGTCCGCGAACTGCGCGCCCAGGGCACCACGGTGCTGCTCACCACGCACTACCTGGAGGAGGCCGAGGAGCTGGCCGACCGGCTGGCCATCATGCACGGCGGCCAGGTGGTCACCTCCGGCACCGTCGCCGAGGTGATCGCCGGCCGGCCCTCCCGGATCAGCTTCGAGCTCCCCGAGTTCGCCGGGGCCTCGCTGCCCGCCCTGTCCGGGGCCGACCTCACCGTCGACGGCCGCAAGGTCACCGTGCAGACCCTCGGGCTCCAGGACACCCTGACCGACCTGCTGGGCTGGGCCCGCCACCACGGGATCGCGCTCGGCGCCCTGGACGCCCGCAGCGCCTCGCTGGAGGAGGCCTTCCTCGCGATCGCCTCCGAGGCCGCCCACCAGAACCCCCCGCAGGCGCCCGCCGCCACCCGTCCCGCCCGCCGCCGCCTGATCGGATCCGCCCGATGACCACCGCCGCCACCATCACCGCCGGTCCGAAGAGCACCACCGTCCGCCGGCTGCTCGCCCTCGGCCGGGCCGAGGCCACCCTGCTGACGCGCAACCGCACGGCCCTGTTCACCGCCCTGGTGCTGCCGCTGTTCCTGGTCGTCGTCCTCCACAGCACGCTGGCGAAGCAGGCCGAGTCCAACCCCGGCCTGGACGTCGACTCGCTGCTGGTCTACGGCTCGGTCGGGATGGTCCTGGCCTTCGTCGTCTACTACAACCTGACCGCCGCGTACGTCGGGCGGCGCGGCGAGCTGGTCCTCAAGCGGCTGCGCACCGGCGAGGCCCGGGACATCGAGATCCTGCTCGGCACCGCCGTCCCCTCGCTCACCCTCGGCCTGCTGATGGCCGCCCTGATCGGGATCGGCGGCAGCGTCGGCCTGCACCTGGCCGTGCCGGTCAACCCGCTGCTGATGCTGGCCGGCCTGCTGCTGGCGCTGGCCACCATGATCGCCCTGGCCGCGCTGTCCAGCGCCTTCACCAAGACCGTCGAGAGCGCCGGCATCACCACCCTGCCCGTCATGCTGGTCATGCAGTTCGGCTCCGGCCTGTTCATCCCGCTGGACGTCATGCCCGAGCAGATGGCGAACGTCTGCCGCCTGCTGCCGACCACCCCTGCCTTCCAGCTGATCCGGGTCGGCTGGTTCGGCACCGACGGCTCGGCCGCCGCGACCGACTTCGCCGGCTCCTGGGGCGCCGCCGGCTCGCACCTCGTCACCGGGAGCATCTGGCTGGGCCTGGCGGTCTGGGGCGCGGTGCGCTACTTCCGCTGGGAGCCGCGCCGCTGACCCGAAGGGCCACCGCACGCCGAAGGCGCTCATCCGTCGGATGAGCGCCTTCGGCGCCTCTGATATGAAGTCTCCGGCAAGATCGTGATCGAACTGGGCGGAAGAATTGAGAATGCGGTCACCGCTGCGCAGCTGGACGAGCCTGAGCAAGCCCCAGCGCACCGAGCTGTACTTCCGCTGGTCGCTCTACTCGATGCCGCTGCTGCTGCTCCCGGCCGTGCTGGTGGTCGCCGGGGCCGGCAGCGACCTGCCGGGCTCCGGCAACGCCGTCCGGGTCTCCGTGCTGGTCGCGCTCGCCGAGACGCTGCTGGGCCTGCGGGCCTGCCGCACCTCGCTCGACCACTACCTGAAGCGCCCCACCGACCACCTGCGCTGGCTGGCCGTCAACGGCGGGTTCGCGGTGGCCGGTTCCTGGGCCGTCCTGCTGCTCGGACCGGACGCCGGCGGGGCGGACGGCTCGCGCGCGACGCTGTTCACCTCCACCGTCTCGGTGCTCCTGCTCGTCATGGCCTTCGGCCCGGCGTCCATCGGCCTGTCGCTGCCCCACGCCGCACTGGCCGCCCTCGGCGGGTTCCTGCTGGTCGTCCCGGCGATGGTGCTGGCCGGGCAGGGCCTCGCCGGCACCGCCGGACTGGTGGTCGGCTCCCTGATCATGCTGCCCTTCCTCGGCGGGACCTGCCGCAGCTTCGCCTGGCTGACCTCGGTGGTCTGGGAGCTGGACGCCGCCCGCGAGGCCCAGTCCCGGCTGGCCGTCGCCGAGGAGCGGCTGCGCTTCTCCCGCGACCTGCACGACGTGATGGGCCGCAACCTCACCACCATCGCGCTCAAGAGCGAACTCGCCGTCCAGCTCGCCCGCCGGGGACGCGAGGAGGCCGCCGACCAGATGGCCGAGGTGCAGAAGATCGCCCAGGAGTCGCAGCGCGAGGTCCGGGACGTCATCCGCGGCTACCGCACCGCCGACCTGCACGCCGAGGCGATCGGCGCCCGCGCGGTGCTGCGCTCGGCCGACGTCGACTGCGAGATCGACCTCGGCGAGCACGCCGACGAGCTGCCGGCTCCGGTCCAGTCCGTGTTCGGCTGGGTGATCCGCGAGGCCACCACCAACGTGCTGCGGCACAGCGAGGCCGGCCACTGCCTGATCCGGCTGCGGACCGAGGACGGCCGGGCCGTGCTGGAGCTGGAGAATGACGGGGTGCCCGAGGTCCCGTTCCCCTCCCAGGGCAGCGGCACCGGGCTGCGCGGGCTGCGCGAGCGGCTCGCCGCCCACGACGGCGAACTGACCCTGCCGACCGCCGACGCGGGCGTCTTCCGGATGCTCGCCACCGTCCCGCTGCCGCGCTGAGCCCGCCCGAAGAACGCCGAGGAAGGCCCGCCCGATGACCGAGAACGCCGCGCCCGTCCGTGTCCTGCTCGCCGACGACGAGCACCTGATCAGGGGCGCGCTGGCCGCGCTGCTCTCGCTGGAGGACGACATCGAGGTGGTCGCCCAGGCCGGCTCCGGCACGGAGGCGCTGGCGATGGCGCTGGCGCACCGCCCGGACGTCGCGGTGCTGGACCTCCAGATGCCCGGCAAGGACGGCATCGAGGTGGCCGCCCAGCTGCGGCTGCGGCTGCCGGACTGCCGCTGCATGATCGTCACCGGCCACGGCCGCCCCGGCTACCTGAAGCGGGCCCTGGAGGTCGGGATACGCGGCTTCCTGCCGAAGACCGTCTCGGCCTCCGACCTGGCCGGCATCATCCGCACCGTGCGCTCCGGCGGCCGGTACGTGGACCCGGAGCTGGCGGCGGACGCGATCAGCGCCGGCGAGACCCCGCTCACCCCGCGGGAGACGGACGTCCTGGAGCTGGCCGCCGACGGCACCTCGATCGCCGAGATCGCCGAACGGGCCTCGCTCTCCCAGGGCACCGTGCGCAACTACCTGTCCTCGGCGGCCACCAAGCTGGGCGCGGAGAACCGGCACGCGGCCGTGCGGATCGCCCGCGAGCACGGCTGGATCTGAAGCCGCGCCCGCGGGCGGTCCGGGCGGGCTCAGGACCAGGTCGTCCCGGTCAGCCGCTCGTAGACCTCGATGTACTTGGCCCGGGTCCGCTCGACGATCTCGGCCGGCAGCGCGGGCGGCGGCTCCTCGCCGTGGCGGTCCCAGCCGGAGGCCGGGGAGACCAGCCAGTCGCGGATCAGCTGCTTGTCGAAGGACGACTGCGAGCGGCCGGGCCGGTAGTCGTCGGCCGGCCAGTAGCGGGAGGAGTCCGGGGTGAGCACCTCGTCGCCGATCACCAGCTCGCCGTCCAGCAGGCCGAACTCGAACTTGGTGTCGGCCAGGATGATGCCGCGCTCGCGGGCGATGTCCCGGGCCCGGGCGTAGACGTCCAGGGTGGTGCGGCGCAGCCGGGCGGCGAGGTCGGCGCCGATCCGGCGGGCGGTCTCCTCGTAGGAGACGTTCTCGTCGTGCTCGCCGACCTCGGCCTTGAGCGCCGGGGTGTAGATCGGGCCGGGCAGCTCGGAGCTGTTCTCCAGGCCCTCCGGCAGCGCGATGCCGCAGACCGTGCGGCTCTCCTCGTACTCGGCCAGGCCGGAGCCGGCCAGGTAGCCGCGGGCGACCGCCTCGACCGGGACCATCTCCAGGCTGCGGCAGACCAGGGTGCGGCCCTTCCAGTCCGCCGGGGCGCCGGCCGGGACCTCGGTGGAGATCACGTGGTTGGGCACGATGTCGGCGATCCGCTCGAACCACCACAGCGACAGCTGGGTGAGGACACGGCCCTTGTCGGGGATCTCGTTCGGCAGCACCCAGTCGTGGGCGGACGTCCGGTCGCTGGCCACCATGACCAGTTCGCCCGACTCGGTGCGGTAGAGGTCGCGCACCTTGCCGGTGTGCAGGTGGACCAGGCCGGGTACCTGGACCGGCTCGGGCTTGGTGACAAATCCGCTCAAGGTGTTCAGTCCTCAGGGGTCGTTCACGGGCAGGGGCACCGCGAAAGGGGAGGTCACTGCCCCCGCAGTCTTTCACGGCCCCCGCGCGCTAGTTCTTGCAGAGTCGGTCCAGCAGGTTGGCGGTGGCCCGCTGGATCCGCTCGTCGGTCAGGCCAGGGCGGCCCAGCGCCGGCGACCACGCGAAGGTGCCGGCCGCGAAGACGTACGCGCCGCTGGGGGCCCGGTACAGCGAGGTCTCCTGGTAGCGGGTGCGGCCGGCCGGGTCCTGGTACGGCGAGTGCGCCAGCAGCACCCGCTCGATGTGCTCGGGCAGCGCCACCTTGGGGTAGTAGCGGTCGGCCTCGCCGGCGACCAGCCCGGGCAGCTCGTCGCCCTCCTGGAGGCCGGTGCCGTCCCAGAGCCAGTGCGCGGTGTGCCGGGCGACCAGCGGGACGGGCGCGGCGACCCGCCCCGAGTACTGCACCCCGAGCAGGTGCTGCTCGGGCTCCCCGGCGTCCCGCCACAGCGCGCTGGCCGCGCCGGCCGCCCCGGCGGCCGGGCTGCCGGCCCGGACCTTCTGCCGCTTGCGGCAGTTGAGCAGCCGGTTGGGCTCGCCGGAGGCGGCGGCGGTCAGCTCGACCCGCCAGTACATGGTGTTGGCGGAGAGGAACACCAGCGAGGTGCCGCCGTCCCGGGCCCGCTCGGCGGCCCGGCGCATCGGCTCGGACCAGTACTCGTCGTGGCCGGGGAAGACCAGCGCCCGGTGCCGGGACGGGTCCACCAGGCCGGCGTGGAGGTCGGTGGCGGTGGCGTAGGAGAGGTCGTAGCCGTAGCGCTCGGCCCAGCGGATGAAGTCGTACGCGTGGCCGACGTGCAGCGGCAGTCCGGCGGTGGCGTGCGGGCGGTCGAAGGAGACGGTGACGGCCGCCTCCGGCTCGCCGACCAGCCCGCCCCGGCCGTCCCAGGCGTGGTAGAGGCTGGCGCCGGTGCGGCCGTCCTCGGGGAACAGGTTGTACGCCTGCCAGGTCACGTCCGGGAGCACCAGGAGCAGCTCGGCGGTGCGCGCCTGTTCGTCGAAGTCCCGGACGGTGAACGGGATGTGGCTGCGGTGCAGCATGTCCGCGGTGGTCAGCACGGCGACGTACGATCCGGGCTTCCAGTGCGCCGGGATCTGGAGCCGCCAGGAGTGCCACCAGTGGTGGCAGGAGACCGTGCGGTCGACCACCAGCGGGGCGGGCTGGGCCAGGCCGGAGATCAGCGGGCTGGAGGTCATGTGGCGGGCGCCGTCACCGCCGTAGTGGCCGATCCGGAAGACGTCCACGGTGAACTCGCGGGGCGGGTTGACGGTGACCCGGAAGTCCACCGAGCCCCCGGGGCGGATCACTCCGGCCGAGGCGAAGCCCTTGATCTGCTGGTCCACGTCGTTGGCGCCCTGCGGGCTGCCGACCGACGGCTTGCGCCGGACGCCCGCCGTCAGCGGCTGCTGCCCGGGCGCGTCCACCGAGACGTACCAGGGGACGGCGCCCTCCGCCCCGGCCAGGTACTGGTCCGGGCTGCGCAGCCAGGGCAGCGGGCCCTGACCGAAGGGGTCGGAGACGCTGTAGGCGTGCGTCCCCGACTCCCAGCGGCGGTTGAGTTCGGTCCCCACGCGCCCCTCCCAGGTGCACTTCCGCCCGGTTGGCACGTGCCCCCCGGATGTGCGTGCGGTCTAATACACCACAGAGTGGTGTCGCAACGTCACCCTCCGGTAGCGATTGGTGCAGGGAATCTCGCGCGCCTCCCGGGCAGGGCCTCCGGCCTGCGGAAACGCCCGGCGGCCAGTCGATTTGGGGGCGCGTACCGGAGGTCCGAGCGCCCTCCCGGGGCGCCTGGGACGTCAGAGGCGGACGGGTTTCTCGAGACGGACGTCGGCGGCGTCCAGCCAGGCGCGCAGCGGACCGTCCTGGCCCTGTTCGACGGCCTGGGCGACCGGGCCGGCCAGGTCGGTGCGGCGCACCCCGCCGAGCAGCAGCACCGGGCCGTCCAGCCAGTCCAGGCCGGGGACGCCGCCGGCGGTGTCCACCGCGGCGCAGCAGACCATCGCGGTGACGTGGTCGACCAGCAGGTCGCGGCCGCCGCGGTCGGGTTCCAGCAGCGGGGCCGGGGCGGTGGTGCGGGCCAGCTGGGCGGCCAGCGCGGCGGCCAGCAGCTCGCCGTCCCCCTCGGCGAGCCGGCCCAGCAGCCGGGTGAGGGTCGGGGAGCCGGGGCGGGCCTGCGGGGCGAGCCGGTCCAGGGCGGTCTGCAGGGCGGCGGCACCCGCCCGCCAGCCGGCGTCCACCGCCTCGGCCGGGTAGTCGGCCCACTCCAGCTCGTGCCAGGTGCCGGCCGGCGGACGGCCGAAGAACAGTTCGGCGGCCAGCCGGGAGACCGCCCGGTCGACGGCGCCCGGCTCCTCCAGCAGGTCGCAGGCGGGGCGGTCGCCGAGCCGGCTGCCGTAGCCGTCGGCCAGCCGGTCGCGCCGGGACAGCTCGGTGAGGGCGGAGACCACTCCGGCGTTGAGGTGGGCCGGATGCCGGCCGAGCCGCCAGGCGGGCAGCGCGACCCGGGTGAGCAGCCGGTCCCAGCCCGCGTAGGCCAGGCCGACCTGCTCCTGGGCGGCGATCCGCAGGCCGTAGTCGACCGCCCTGGCCTGCTCGGAGGCCCAGCTCGCGACCGAGCGCTCCAGCTCGGCGGAGTGCCCCCGGCAGACGCCGAGCAGGCGGCGGACGATCCTGCGGACGACCCGGTCGGCGAGCGCGGCCGGACCGCGCCGGGGCGGCCGGGGCGGGGCGGCCAGGGTGGCGCCGCCGAGGCCGGGGGCCGCGCCGCCGGAGTCCAGGCAGGCGTCCAGGTCGCGCAGGAAGCGCCGGGCGGCGGCGATCTCCGGGTCGGCGGAGGCGGCGGTGCCCGCCACCACGGGGGCGAGCAGGGCGCGCAGCTCGCCGGCCCGCATCCACCACAGGAAGGGTGAGCCGATCACCAGGACGGGGGCGGGCGCCCCCGGGCCCGGCCGCGGTGGACGCGACCGCGACGGGGCCGTCCGCCCCGTCGGCGGGACGTCCTCCAGCCAGCTGTCGCAGTCCGGGGTGAGGGCGACGGCGGAGGGCGCGGGCACCTCCAGCCGGGCCGCCAGCTCGTCGATCAGCCGGTACAGCTCGGGGGCCTCGGCGCGCTCCAGGGAGACGGCCGGGGTGCGCGGCGGGACGGCCCGGCGCAGGGCCCGGGCGGTCAGCCCGGCCACCAGCAGGGTCAGCGCGGCGACCGCGCAGACCACCCAGCGGGCGGCGTCCCAGCCGGCCGCGTCGGCGGCCCCGGGCGCGCCGATCCGGCCGGTGAACCGGCCCGCGAGCAGGACCACCGCGACGGCGGCGGGCAGGGCGGCGGCGGCCCGGGCGAGGCCCCGGACCCGCAGGACCGCCTGGGCGTGAGCGCGCGCGTTGTCGACTGCTGCCATACGGTGCGGCACCCCCTTCGGAGCCCTCGGGCGCCCGGCTTCGGGCCCTGAGCCGACTCGAAACGATCAGTTCCGACCGGGAAACGGAGGCGTCCGATCCCCGGTAGTGCATGCTGCGTGGCGCTACTGACATTTTCGACGCCCCGGTCCGGGTGGGCGTTCCGGATCACCCCGGTTTCCACTCGTCCCGGTGACACCGCGCGGTCGTTCCGGTGACGCCGCCCGGACCCCGACGACCGGTCCGGTGCGAAGCACCCGACGACCGCCCGGCCGGACGCCGTCCAGCATCCCCCCGTGGGAACACCGCTACCCGGCGGCGACCCCGGCGCACGGGCCCCGCGCACCACGATCCAGCGCACCATAAGGCCGGGCGGCCGGTTGCGTCAGCCGGATGCGGGTGCTGTCACCCGATGGGCTGGAATCCGTCGACCGAACGGTGCGTCCGCCCCCACGGCCCCTCCCGCCCCGAAACGCCGGGGACGCTGCGCCCATGGGGTTGACCGGCGGACCCGGTCGTCCACGGCCCCGGCAGGAACCGCCCGCCCGCGCCCGGACCGCCCCCGAGCGCCCGCCCGGGACCGCCCGCGAACACCCGTCCGGGGCCGCCGGGCACGGCCGCCGCGAACGCCGCGAACGCCGCGGCCCCCGTGCGAACGGTTCGCACGGGGGCCGCGGACAGCGCGGGCGCGGGCACTCAGGCGGTGGCCGCCTTGAGCGCGATGTCGGTGCGGTGCTGGCCGCCCTTGAGGGAGATCCGGTCCACCGCGGCGTACGCGCGCTCGCGCGCCCCGGCCAGGTCGGCGCCGGTCGCGGTGACCGACAGGACGCGGCCGCCGGCGCTCAGCACCCGGCCGTCCTCGTCCGCCTTCGTCCCGGCGTGCAGCACGAACGCGGTGCCGTCCGCCTCGGCCTCGGCCAGGCCCTCGATCGGGTCGCCGGTGCGCGGGGCCGCCGGGTAGCCCTCGGAGGCGACGACCACGGTGACGGCCGCGCCCTCGTCCCAGCGCAGCGGCTCCAGCTGGTCCAGGGTGCCGTTGGCGGAGGCCAGCAGCACGCCCGCCAGCGGGGTGCGCAGCCGGGCCAGCACGACCTGGGTCTCCGGGTCGCCGAAGCGGGCGTTGAACTCGATCACCCGGGTGCCGCGCGAGGTGAGCGCCAGGCCCGCGTACAGCAGGCCGGAGAACTCGGTGCCGCGGCGGCGCAGCTCGTCGACGGTCGGCTGGAGGACGGTCTCCAGGACCTCCTCGACCAGCCCGGCGGGCGCCCACGGCAGCGGCGAGTAGGCGCCCATGCCGCCGGTGTTGGGGCCCTCGTCGCCGTCCAGCGCGCGCTTGAAGTCCTGGGCGGGCTGGAGCGGGACGACGGTGGTGCCGTCGGTGATCGCGAACAGCGAGACCTCGGGGCCGTCCAGGTACTCCTCGATGACCACGCGCTCGCAGGCGGCGGCGTGCTCCAGCGCGGCCTCGCGGTCGGAGGTGACCACGACGCCCTTGCCGGCGGCCAGGCCGTCGTCCTTGACCACGTACGGGGCGCCGAAGGCGTCCAGCGCCTCGGCGGCCTCGGCCGCGGTGGTGCAGACGTAGGAGCGGGCGGTGGGGACGCCGGCCGCGGCCATCACGTCCTTGGCGAACGCCTTCGAGCCCTCCAGCCGGGCGGCCGCGGCGGACGGGCCGAACACCGGGATGCCGGCCGCGCGCACGGCGTCGGCGACGCCGGCCACCAGCGGGGCCTCCGGGCCGACCACCACCAGCGCGGCGTCGAGCCGGCCGGCCAGCGCGGCGACCTGCGCACCGTCCAGCTGGTCGACCGGGTGGACCGTCGCGACCTGTGCGATCCCGGCGTTGCCCGGGGCACAGTGCAGTTCGGTCACTGCGGGATCTTGGGACAGAGAGCGGCACAGGGCGTGTTCGCGGGCGCCGCCGCCGATGACGAGGACCTTCACGCCTGGCAGCGTAGTCGGTGGCCTGATCCGGCCGCTCTCCGGTCCCGTCGGATCCTCCAGGAGGATGGCTCCGTGGGGCGGGCGGGTCGGAGGATCCTCCAAGGCCGGCGGGACCGGTTCGGCGATGGGTGGCCGGGTCACGACGGCGGGTCACCGGACCCTCGCTCGGACGGGTGAAATCCGGCCGCCCCCCGCAACCCGCCCACCTCGGGTTCCGTTGGCCGAAACCGGTAACGATCAACGGAGAAGCGCCCCCACGGTCAGCCATTTGGCGGTAAGAAGTGCTGTTGGAGAACCACCGGCGGACACCACGTCAGCCGTTGCGCCGACAGACCCAGCAGTCCGCCCGCCACAGGGAGCCCCACAGGTGAGCCAGCCGGAAATGCAGCCCGAGGAGAGTGCCTGGGGCAAGGAGATCGGTGAGGAGGACCAGCCCGTCGCCGCCGTCGTCCGACGGGCCTCCACCCGCCGCCGAACCGACCTGAGCACCCGCCAGTTCCCGCTCGGGGACTGGGGCGAGCCCGCCGAACGGCTGGAGGAGCTGTACCGCTGGTCCGAGGAACGGGCGGTCGAGGCGATCGAGTGGTACCGCCGGGACCGGATCTGGAAGCGCCGCTGGGCCCGCCTGCTGCGGTTCGGCGCGGCCGGTTTCGCGGTGGGCGGGGTGACCGCCCCGCTGGTCGACCTGGCCGGCGCCTTCGCGCACGGCACCGGCTGGGGCTACGTCGGCTTCGCGCTCTCCGCCGCCTGCCTGGCCGCCGACCGGGTCTTCGGCCTCACCTCCGGCTGGATGCGGGACGTCTCCACCGGGCAGGCCCTGCAACGCCGCCTGGAGGCCTTCCAGTTCGACTGGGCGTCGGAGTGCGTGCGCGAGGTGCTCGGCCCGACCGAGGGCACCGCGGGCGAGGCCGCCGAGCGCTGCCTGGGGGTGCTGCGCCGCTTCTGCGAGGACGTCTCGGACATGGTCCGCTCCGAGACCTCGGAGTGGATGCTGGAGTTCCGCGCCTCGATGACCCAGCTGCCCACCCAGTCCGGCGGGGCCTGGGGCGGGCGCAGCGAGCCCGGGGTGGGTGCCCAGGTGCGGGTGCTGCCGCCGCCGGGCACCCGGCCCACCATGCCGCGCCAGCGGCCGCCGGAGGGGCCGCTGCGGTAGCGCCGGGTGCTCCGGGGCGGGGTGCTCCGGGATCGGGGGTCAGGCGAAGACGATCATCGAGCCCTGGGTGACGCTCCTGGTCGCCGCCGCGTACAGGCCCGACCAGGCGTGCCGCTCCCGCGCGAAGGGGTGGACGTCGTCGATCGGCGGCCCGAAGGGCTGCTCCAGGCCGGTCGGTCCGAGCGGCCGGGTCGGGTCCGGCGGGTTGAACGGGTCGATGCCCAGCGCCGGTGCGACGGCCTGGAGTTCGCGCAGCAGCCCGTGGCTGGAGCCGAGCGGGCCGCCGGAGGCGAGCAGCGTGTCGTCCACCAGCGGCACCGCGAACTCGACCGGCACGTACGCGCCGGCGTGGTCGAAGTGCCAGACCAGGTGCGACTGTTCCGCGCTGCCCTCGAACATCTCCAGCAGCTGCTCGTAGTCGCCGCCGAGCGCGTCGACCGGGGTGATGTCCAGTCCGGTGAGGCCCAACAGGTAGGCGCGGCGCAGGAAGTGCAGCGAGTCGTAGTCGAAGGCGGCTATCGGCTCGACCGCGCCGCTGACGCCGGGGACGAAGCGGTAGACCGGCACCTCGGGCAGCCCGTTGGAGGCCAACACCGCGTTGTAGAGCGCGAGGTCGTCCCGGAAGGGGTTGTCGGGACTGTGGCTCAGCACGTCCACCAGCGGGACGAGCCAGAGGTCGCAGGCCATGGCCGGCAGTTCCTCTCCGGAGGCGGGGATCGCCCGCGGAGACGGGGCGACGACGGGGGCTGGGTCGGTACCCGGACGGCCCTTTCGCGGGGCGCCCGGTCCGACGACCGCCCACCCTACCGGCCCGGACCGCCGTACGGGTCGGGCCGGCCCCGCGGGGCCTCCGGCGACGGCTCGGGCAGCCGCCGGCCGAACCGGCCGTACGGGATCGTGCGCGGCTGCGGCACCAGGCCGAGGCCCAGGCCCAGTTCACGGCCGAGCTCCCGGCCCACCTCGTCGCCGCGGCGGCTCCGCTCGCCGCGGGCCGCACCGGGCTCGGCGACGGGCCCGACGGCCGGCTCCGGCCGGGCCGGCGGCGCGGGCGGCGCGGGCGGCGGTTCGACCGGCACCGGCGGCGAGTCCTCCCCGGCGTAGGCGGTGAGCAGCTCCAGGACCGTCACCGACTCCAGCGGCTGCCCGGCCAGCCCGGCCAGCAGCCGGACGGTGTACAGGTTGTACTCGCAGATGATCCGGTGCGCGCCGGCCGAGTCGCGGGCCTCGATCGCCTCGACCAGGTCCGGGTGGCGCTCCCAGCAGACCCCGCCCAGCGAGGGCAGCTTCCGCAGGTAGCGCGCGGCGAACATCCAGGACTGCACCCGCAGCCAGTCCAGGTAGTCGGCGATCCGGCGGTTGCCGAGCAGCCCGCCGACCTCCTGCCAGAACCGGCGGTCGCAGCCCACCATCACGTCCAGGTTCCCGGCCCGGGCGGCCCGCACCGCCGCGTCGGCCCGGCGGTGCAGCGAGGGCAGCCGGCTGAGGTCGGGCAGCGCCCGGCGGTCGGCGTACTGGCGGTGGAAGCTGTCGGTGATCAGGACCCGGGACTCGAAGATCTCCAGGAAGTCGTCCCACCCGAGCTCGGGCACGGTGAAGCCGCGGTGGTGCTCGGCCCGCAGCAGCCCCTGGGCGCCGAGGTCGACCAGGGCCTCACGGGCCGGGGTCGCGGAGACGCCGTACAGCTCGGCGATCTCCTTGACGGTGAAGTTGCGGCCGGCCGCGAGGCGGCCGGCCATCATCTCCTCGCGCAGCGCGCCGGCGATCTGCTCGCGCAGGCTGTTGCGGTGGATGACGGGGCGGGGGGTGTCGCCTGCGCCGTTGTCAGGCATGGGCGCGACCTCCTCGGGCGGCCTACCGTGCCGGCCCTCGTACGGGCCGGCGGGGAACACGACGAGTGCTCATCTTCTCAAACCCGATCGACCCAGGTACGAACCAACCCACCCCGAACGCCGTCCGCCGCGCCCCGGCCCCGCTCCGGCTCAGCGCTGGACCGGCGCCGGAATCCCCAGCAGACGGTCCCGGAGCACCGGGAACTCCGCGCGCGCCTTCGCCACCTCGGCCGGGTCGAACGCGACCGTCAGGACCTCCTCGTCCGGCCCCGCCTCGGCCAGCACCCGGCCCCACGGGTCCACCACGACGCTGTGCCCGGCCTGCTCGATCCCGGCGTGCGTCCCCGCGGTGTTGCAGGCCAGCACGAAGGCCTGCTCCTCCACCGCCCGCGCCCGGGCCAGCAGCGTCCAGTGCTCGCGCCGCTTGGCCGGCCAGGCCGCCGGGACCACCAGCAGCTGCGCGCCGGCGTCCAGCAGCGCCCGGAACAGCTCCGGGAAGCGCAGGTCGTAGCAGGTGGCCAGGCCCAGCGTGCCGAAGTCGGTGGGCGCGGTGACGATCTCCTGCCCGGCGCCCATCACCACCGCCTCACCGCTGTCGAAGCCGAAGCGGTGGATCTTGCGGTACGTGTGCACCAGCTCGCCGTCCGGGGAGAACAGCAGCGAGGTGTTGTAGATCGGCCCGTCCGGATCGCGTTCGACGATCGAACCGGCGTGCAGCCAGACCCCGGCGGCCCGGGCGGCGGCCGACATCACGTCCGAGGTGGGTCCGTCCAGGGTCTCCGCGCCGTCCGACCAGAGGTCGTGGGCGAAGCCGCCGAGCGGCCACAGCTCCGGGAGCACCACCAGGTCGGCGCCCTGCTGCGCCCTGACCAGGGCCGCCGCCCGGGCCCTCCGCTCGGCGGGCGGCTCCGCGTCGGAGACCGCGAGTTGGATCAATGAAGCGCGCACAGTACCACCGTCCACGGCAAGAGACCTACGATCGTCACCCGAAAGCGCTGCCCAGCTGTCACCCGGCAGCGTAACGTGCGGTTAGCGTGTGCGCCCGGAAAGCCGGACCATCCCGGTCGGCCGTGACGGCGGGGCACAGGTGGCAAGGAAGCTGACGGAGGGCCGGAGATTCCCGTGACGGACAACCAGACCGTGCAGGCTTACACCGAGGCGTGGACCCAGACCATCGAGTCCATATCGGAGCTGGTCGCCCCCCTTCCCGAGGGCTCCTGGAACCGGGCCACCGAGTGCCCCGGCTGGTCCGTCCGTGACGTCGTCTCGCACGTGATCGCGGTCGAGTCCGACCTGCTCGGCGACCCGCGCCCGATCCACTCGCTGCCGCGTGACCTCCGTCACGTGACCACCGAGTTCGCCCGCTACGTCGAGCTGCCGGTCGACAAGCGCCGCTGCCACACCGCGCTGGAGATGACCAGCGAGCTGGAGTACACGATCATCCGCCGCTCCCGGGCGCTGCGGAACGCCAAGCAGACGCCGCAGGAGCCGGTGCGCTGGCCGGCCGGGCCGCTGGCCCGGGACGTCCCGTACCACGAGTTGCTGCGGATGCGGGCCTTCGACGTCTGGGTGCACGAGCAGGACCTGCGCCGGGCCCTGGAGGCCCCGGGCAACCTGGACGCCCCGGCCGCCCTGATCACCCGGGACCTGCTGCTGGAGCTGCTGCCCAAGGCCGTCGCCAACAAGGCCGGCGCCCCGGCCGGAACGGCCCTGGTGCTGGACGTGACCGGCCCGGTGGAGTTCCTGCGCACCGTCCGGGTGGACGCCACCGGCCACTGCACCGTGGACGAGTCGATCAGCCTGGCGCCCGACGTCCAGCTGACCATGGACTGGGAGACCTACCTGCGGCTCGCCTGCGGCCGCGGCCGGCCGGGCCCGGTCACCGTCGAGGGCGACCGGGAGCTGGCCGAGCGGGTGCTGGCCAACTTCTCCGTCACCATCTGAGTCCCGGCCCGGACCCGAGCCGGCCCGGGGCCGGACCCCGGGCGGGTCCGGCCCGGGGTCCGGGCTCAGCCCGGCTGCGCCACGACCTTCCGGCGCAGCCGCAGGATCATCGCCGTGCCCAGCGCCAGCGGGACGTACTGCCAGCAGAACGCCCAGCGGAAGGCCGCGGCCGAGTACGAACCGGCGCCGTCCGGGGAGAGCGCGTCCAGCAGCACGCCGATGCCGAACAGGGTGATCATCGTGCCGATGAAGCCGCCCATGTTGACGATCCCGGAGGCGGTGCCGAGCCGCTCCGCGGGGTTGCGGGCGCGCGCGTAGTCGAGGCCGACCAGTGAGGCCGGGCCGTTGCTGCCCATCACCAGGATGATCCCGACCAGCAGCCAGGCCGGCGGGTGGCCGCCGGGCCAGGACAGCACCAGCGCCCAGCCGAGCGCGGTGGCCGCGATGACGCTCAGCACGATCGGCATCCGGGCCCGCGCCGAGGCGGAGAGCAGCCGGCCGAAGACGAAGCCGAAGGTCATGTTGCTGAGCACCAGCAGGGTCAGCAGTCCGCCCGCCCCCGCCCGGGACATGCCCTGGGCCTGCACCAGGTAGGGCAGGCCCCAGAGCAGGCCGAAGGCGTTGCCGGGGAACTGGGTGGTGAAGTGGATCCAGAGGCCGAGCCGGGTGCCCGGCTCCCGCCAGCAGGCGAGCACCTGGCGGCCGACCTTCGGCCTCGCCGCCGCGGTCTCCGGCGCCGCCGCGGCCTCCGGGTGAGCGGCCTCCGGGTGGAGCGCGTCCCGGACCGGCGGGTCCTGGCGGGGCGCGTCCTGGAGGAAGAGCGCGACCAGCGCGAACACCCCCACGCCGAGCAGCGCGATCGCGGCGAAGGTGGGCGTCCAGCCCTCGCTGTGCAGTGCCCGGGCGAGCACCACGGTGGTGACCAGGTTGCCGCCCATCCCGGCCAGGCCGGTCAGCTGGGCGACGAACGGGTTCCGGGCCGCCGGGAACCACCGGGCGGCGATCCGCAGCACGCTGATGAAGGTCATCGCGTCGCCGCAGCCGAGCACCGCGCGCGAGGCCAGCGCGGGGCCGAAGGCGGAGCTGAACGCGAAGGCCAGCTGGCCGGCGCTCAGCAGCAGCACGCCGAGCAGCAGCACCCGGCGCGGCCCGAACCGGTCGACCAGCAGGCCGACCGGGATCTGCATGGCCGCGTAGACCAGCACCTGGAGGATCGAGAAGGTGGACAGCGCCGAGGCCCCGATGCCGAAGCGGTCGGCGGCGTCCAGTCCGGCCACGCCGAGGCTGGTGCGGTGGATGACGGCCAGGATGTAGACGCTGACGCCGATGGACCAGGCCAGCCAGGCCGCGCGGCCGCCGGGCGGCACGGGCCCGGGCGGTGGCGCGGGGGCGGCCGGGGGCTCGGCGGTGGATCGGGGAGCGGGGACGGACAGGGACGGGACTGAACGGGCGGGCTCCACGGTCATAGTCCGACCAGATTAGTCATCCCATGATTGGACGCCCAGATCCGGGGCGGGGCCGGGACTCAGCCGGCCAGGGTCCAGGACACCGAGCGGGTCATCCAGCGGTCCCGGAAGGCCTCGTCCCGCACCCAGTCGGTGGTGTCCTTGACGGTCGCCGTCACGGTGGCCGTCCGCCCCGGGGGCAGCTGGAGTCGGGCGGTGTCCAGCGAGGAGCCGTCCTCGGACTGCGGCGGCACCGGGACGCCGTCCACCTTCCACTCCACCTTCAGCTGCCGCGGGCCGTTCAGCGGCAGCGGCCGGACTTCGAGCCGGGGCCGGCCGGAGACCTCGCCCGGCGGCGGCACCGGGGCGTCGGTCGGCCGGACCTTGCGGTACAGCGCCTCGACGATCGCCTCGCGCGAGGGGAGGTTGTACGCGCTGCCCAGGGTGCGCATCACCGAGTCCTGGGTGGGCCGGTAGAGGCCGTTGGCGCTGCGGTACGCGCCGATCACGCCGGCGCCGTCCGGGGACTCGGCGCCCAGCCAGCGCCACCACTTGGTCTGCTTCCTGCGCATGTCGTCGGCGTTGAGGGTGGCGAGGTTCGGGTAGTCGGCGTCCTCCGGGGCGCTGTCGTACTCGTCGCCGAGGTCCCCCACGGTGTGCCCTATCTCGTGCTGGATGATCCGCCCGGCGTCCGGGCTGCCGCCCGCCAGGGTGGTCACCCCGGTGCCGCCGGCCCCGCCGTACTCGGTGGAGTTGGCCAGGGCGATCAGGTACTGCGGTCCGGCGCTGTCCCCCGCGTACCGGGCGGTGGCGGCCTCGTCGGCGCAGAGCAGCCGAGCGGTGCCCTCGCACCAGAAGTGCATGCCGAGCGGGGTGGTGGTCCTGCGGCCGCGGCTCTCGGACTCGGCGATCCCGGAGACCGGGGAGACCACCTCGACCCGCCTGATGTTGAAGAAGCCCTGGTAGGTGCGGAACGGCTCGATGTCCATCAGCGCGTGCCAGGCCCGGTCGGCCTGCTGCCGGAAGAGGTCCTGCTCGCCGGCCGTGTAGCCGTCGCCGAGCAGCACCAGGGTGATCCGGTTGGCCGGGTCCCCGGTGCGGCGTATGTCGACGGTGGGGGCGGCCGCGGGTATCCGCTGGTCGGCCTGGAGGGCCGTGTGCGGAGGCACCGCGCGGTCGGCCGGGGCCCCCGGGCCGATCACGCCGAACGGCGAGGGGCCGATCAGCTCCAGGGCGCCCGGGAGGGCGGCGGCGGACACCAGCACGAGTGCGGCCAGACTCCGGACGAGACGGCCAGGCTTGCCAGGCGCCATACGGGTGCGTCCTCCGGGTTCCGGTCACCCGGCGTCGCCCGGGTGGTGGAGCGGAGACGTACCCGGGCGGCCGGGACTCCCCTGTCCGGCCGCGAAAAAGTCACCGACCTGGCCGAACGATCCGCACTTTCCGGATCATTCAGGTCATACCAACCACATGCCCGAACGGCCGCAGAGGCCCGCCGGAGGTGCCCGAAAAGTTTTTTGAATCCACCTGCAACCCCCTGCGGGGATGCGCGTCTATACGGGTGAAGGCACGGAGAGCGAGACCGGCAGAGCCGGGGGGCGCTTCCGCTCAGGAGGAGCGGAGCCGGTCGTCTTCACCCACTCACACCACCAGCACGACCACCCTGGGGACCCACGCCATGCGCATGCCCGTTATCACCCGTTTCGCGAAGAACGACCGCCCGCTCTCCGGCCGCCGCCGCATCGCCACCGTCGCCGCCACCGTCGTCCTCGCCGGCGGCGTCCAGTTCCTCGCCACCGACAGCGCGTGGGCCTGCGGCGACCACCGGACGGGCGGCGCCTACGAGGCCGCGGCCAACGCGACCGGGCTCTCCCCCGACACCGCCATCACCTCGGCCAGGTCCTCGGTGGTCGCGGACGGCAGCTGGAACGAGGTCTCCCTCAAGGTCACCAACAGGGCGGCCGAGGACGCCCACGGCATGGAGCCCTTCCTCGCCCTCGCCACCCCGGGCTCGGGCGCCGCCGCCCGGCTCAAGGACGTCAAGATCCAGTTCAAGGACTACACCGGCGCCTGGAAGAACCTCCAGCTGCGCGACGGCTGCTCCCGCGTCGTCGACGTCACCGGCTCCCAGCGCCAGCGGATGGCCGCCAACAGCTCGACGACCTTCACGTTCCGGTACTCCCTGGCCCCCAGCACCCCGGCCGGCGTGACCACGATCGACATCCTGGCCTCGACGGAGATGGCGGGCTCGCAGGGCCCCGGCGACTCGGGGTTCAAGGCGGTCAAGGTCACCCACCCCCAGGACGGTGCCACGGCCAAGCCGACCACCCCGGCCAAGCCCAAGCCCACCACCCCGGCGAAGCCCACCACGCCCGCCAAGGACACCAAGACCACCGAACCCGCCACCGACACCACCAAGGACGCCGCCCCGGCCACCGAGGCCCCCGCGACCCCGACCGCCGCACCGGCCACCACCGCCCCCGCCGGCACCCCCGAACTGGCCCACACCGGCTCCTCCGCCACCAACACCCTCCTCGCCACCGGCTCCGCCGCGCTCCTCGCCCTCGGAGCCGGCGTCCTGATCGCCGTGCGCCGGCTGCGCCACCAGCGCTGACCGACCGCCGACGGGGCCGAGCGGCCCTCGGCCCCGTCGAACGAAGAAATCCTCCGGACCACCCGCAACCCCCGCCGGGGATGCGCGTCCATGCACATGAAGGCACGGAGAGCGAGACCGGCAGAGCCGGGGGGCGCCACCGCTCAGGAGCAGCGGCGGAGCCGGTCGCCTTCACCACACACTCGTCAGACCATGACCATCGGGGAGTCACGTCATGAGCACGTCCGTTATCAACCGTTTCGCGAAGAACGACCGCACCCGTTCCGGCCGCCGTCGCCTCGCCACCCTCGCCGCCACCGCCGTCCTCGTCGGCGGCGTCCAGTTCCTCGCCACCGACACCGCCTGGGCCTGCGGGGCCCCGGATGACGCCCCGGTCACCGCCCCGGCGAAGCCGTCCGCCGCGGACGAGCAGGACGACTCCCTCGAACTGCACGGCCAGGGCGCCACCGCCGTGTTCTCCAAGGTCCCCTCCGCGATCACCGTCGGCGGCCCCAAGGCGGAGTTCAGCCTCAAGGTCACCAACAACACCGGCGCGGACTACCACCGGATCACCCCGGGCATCTCGTTCTTCAACCTCAACGGGAGCACCCCGAGGCCCTCGCAGGTCACCGCCGAGGTCCTGTCGAACGGTCACTGGCAGCGCATCGCCCTGCGCAACGGCTGCGACCCGGCGATCGGCGGCAACGCCCCGTCCGCCGGCGTGCCGCTCGCCAAGGGCCAGACCGTCTCCTTCCGTTTCCGGGTGGGGCTCTCCGCCGACGTGGCCAAGGACGTCGAAGGGCTCCAGATCATCGGCTCGCCGAACCACGGCCGGGGCGGGATCACCGAGGTCGCGGTGATCCACCCGAAGCCGTCCGAGAAGCCGACCACCCCGGCCAAGCCCAAGCCCACCACCCCGGCGAAGCCCACCACGCCCGCCAAGGACACCAAGACCGCCGAACCCGCCACCGACACCACCAAGGACGCCGCCCCGGCCACCGAGGCCCCCGCGACCCCGACCGCCGCACCGGCCACCACCGCCCCCGCCGGCACCCCCGAACTGGCCCACACCGGCTCCTCCGCCACCAACACCCTCCTCGCCACCGGCTCCGCCGCGCTCCTCGCCCTCGGAGCCGGCCTCCTGATCGCCGTCCGCCGGCTGCGCCACCAGTGCTAGTCGAACGGGCGGCCACAGGAAAGGGGCCCTCCTCCGCACGGCGGTGCGGAGGAGGGCCCCTTCCTCATGCCCTACGGGGCGTCAGCCCCAGGTGATCAGGCGCTTCGGGCGCTCCAGCAGGGCGGCCACGTCGGCCAGCACCTTGGAGCCCAGCTCCCCGTCCACCAGGCGGTGGTCGAAGGAGAGCGCGAGCGTGGTCACCTGACGCGGGACCACCTTGCCCTTGTGCACCCACGGCAGCTCCCGGACCGTGCCGAAGGCCAGGATGGCGGCCTCGCCCGGGTTGAGGATCGGGGTGCCGGTGTCGACGCCGAAGACGCCGACGTTGGTGATGGTGATCGTCCCGCCCTGCATGTCGGCCGGCGAGGTCTTGCCCTGACGGGCGGTGTCGACCAGCTCGCCGAGCGAGGTGGCCAGCCCCGTGAGGGTCTTGGACCCGGCGTCCTTGATGTTCGGGACGATCAGGCCGCGCGGGGTGGCCGCGGCGATGCCGAGGTTCACCTGGCCCTTGAGGACGATCTCCTGGGCCGCCTCGTCCCACTGCGCGTTGATCTCGGGGTGCCGCTTGATCGCGGTGAGCAGCGCCTTGGCGACGATCAGCAGCGGGCTGACCCGGACGTCCCGGCCCAGCTCGCCGCTCTCCTTGAGCCGGCGGACGAACTTCATCGTGCGGGTCACGTCGACCTGCACGAACTCGGTGACGTGCGGGGCGGTGAAGGCCGAGGCCACCATCGCCTGCGCGATCGCCTTGCGGACGCCCTTGATCGGCACCCGGACGTCGCCCGCGGCGGGCACGAGCGCCTGCTGCGCGGCCGGCTCGGCGACGGCGGTCTCGGGCACCGCGGTCGCCGGGGTCGCCGGGGTCGCCGGGGTCGCCGGGGCGGCCGGGGCGGCCGGGGCGGCGGCATGGGCGTGCACGTCCTCGCGGGTGATCACGCCGTCCCGGCCGGTCGGGGTGACCGCGCGCAGGTCGACGCCGAGGTCCTTGGCCAGCTTGCGCACCGGAGGCTTGGCCAACGGGCGCTCCCCGCCCGGCAGTTCGGCCACCGGGGCGGGCGCCGCGGGGGCCACGGGCGCCGCGGCGGCGGCCGGGGCGGGAGCGGCGGCCGGGGCCGGCCTGGTGGCGGCGACCTTGGTCGTGGTCGTCCGCCGCGCCCGGCGCTGGGCGGTACCGGTGCGCGGGCCGTATCCGACCAGCACCTCGCGGCGCTCGGGCTCGGCCTCCTCGGCGGGGGCGACCGGAGCCTGGGCCTCGGCGGGGGCGGCCGGAGCCGCGGCCCCCGCCTCCCCGGCGACCGCGACCGAGATGATCACGGTGCCGACGTCGACCGTCGCGCCCTCGGGGAAGTGCAGCTCCTGGACCACCCCGTTGAACGGGATGGGCAGCTCCACCGCCGCCTTGGCGGTCTCCACCTCGCAGACGACCTGCCCGTCGGTGACGGTGTCACCGGGCTTGACGTACCAGCTGAGGATCTCGGCCTCGGTGAGGCCCTCGCCCACATCGGGCATCTTGAACTCGCGGAGCGAGCGAACTTCGGTGGTCATCTACGCTCCCCTGGATCAGTACGCGAGTGCGCGGTCGACGGCGTCGAGCACGCGGTCCAGGTCGGGGAGGAAGGCCTCCTCGACCCGGGACGGCGGGTACGGGGCGTGGTAGCCGCCGACCCGCAGGACCGGTGCCTCCAGGTGGTAGAAGCACTTCTCGGTGAGCCGGGCGGCCAGTTCGGCGCCCATGCCCAGGAAGACCGGTGCCTCGTGCACCACGACGGCCCGACCGGTGCGCTTGACCGACTCCTCCAGGGCGGCGAAGTCCACCGGGGAGAGCGAGCGCAGGTCGACGACCTCCAGCCGGCGGCCGTCCTCCTCGGCGGCCGCGGCGGCCTCCAGGCAGACCTTGACCATCGGGCCGTACGCGATCAGCGTCGCGTCGGTGCCGGGCCGGACGATCCTCGCGTCGTGCAGGCCCAGGTCCGCGGCGTCGCCGACCTCGCCCTTGTCCCAGTAACGGCGCTTGGGCTCCAGGAAGATGACCGGGTCGTCGGACTCGATCGACTGCCGCAGCATCCAGTGCGCGTCGTGCGCGCTGGCCGGGGTGACCACGCGCAGACCGGCGGTGTGCGCGAAGTACGCCTCGTGCGACTCGCTGTGGTGCTCGACCGCGCCGATGCCACCCGCGTAGGGGATGCGCACGGTGATCGGCATCTTGACGTGGCCCAGCGCGCGGGCGTGCATCTTGGCCAGCTGGGAGACGATCTGGTCGAAGGCCGGGTAGACGAAGCCGTCGAACTGGATCTCCACGACGGGGCGGTAGCCGCGCAGCGCCAGGCCGATCGCGGTGCCCATGATCCCGGACTCGGCGAGCGGGGTGTCGATCACCCGGTCCTCGCCGAAGTCCTTCTGGAGGCCGTCGGTGATCCGGAAGACGCCGCCGAGCTTGCCGATGTCCTCGCCCATCAGCAGGGTCTTCGGGTCGTTCTCCAGCGACTTGCGCAGCGCTCCGTTCAGCGCCTTGGCGATGCTCAGCTGACCGGCCATCAGTTGTTCTCCCCCGCCTCGAAGGAGGCCGCGTACTCGGCGTACTCGGCCCGTTCCTCATCGACCAGCGCGTGCGGCTCGCTGTACACGTGGTCGAAGATCAGGGTCGGGTCCGGGTCCGGCATGCCGCGCACGCCCTCGCGCACCCGCAGCCCCAGCCGCTCGCTCTCGGCGTCGACGGCGGCGAAGAACTCCTCGTCGGCCTGGCCCTCCTTCTCCAGGTGGGCGCGGAGCCGGGCGATCGGGTCCTTGGCCTTCCAGGCCTCGGTCTCCTCGGCGTGCCGGTAGCGGGTGGGGTCGTCGGAGGTGGTGTGGGCGCCCATCCGGTAGGTGAACGCCTCGATCAGCACCGGGCCGTTGCCGCTGCGGGCGTGGTCCAGCGCCCAGCGGGTGACCGCCAGACAGGCCAGGACGTCGTTGCCGTCGACCCGGACGCCCGGGAAGCCGAAGCCGGAGGCGCGGCGGTACAGCGGGATCCTGGTCTGGGTGGTGGTGGGCTCGGAGATCGCCCACTGGTTGTTCTGGCAGAAGAACACGACCGGCGCGTTGTAGACCGAGGCGAAGGTGAAGGCCTCGTTGACGTCGCCCTGGCTGGAGGCTCCGTCGCCGAAGTACGCGATCACCGCGTCGTCGGCGCCGTCCTTGGTGATGCCCATCGCGTAGCCGGTCGCGTGCAGGGCCTGCGCACCGATCACGATGGTGTACAGGTGGAAGTTCTTCTCGTTCGGGTCCCAGCCGCCGTGGTTCACGCCGCGGAACATGCCGAGCAGGTTCAGCGGGTCGACGTCGCGGCACCAGGCCACGCCGTGCTCGCGATAGGTGGGGAAGGCGTAGTCGCCGGTGCGCATGGCACGGCCGGAGCCGACCTGGGCGGCCTCCTGGCCGAGCAGCGAGGCCCACAGGCCGAGCTCGCCCTGGCGCTGGAGCGCGGTGGCCTCGGCGTCGAACCGGCGCACCAGCACCAGGTCGCGGTAGAGGGCGCGCAGCTCCTCGGGAGTGGTGGTGAGGGGGTAGTCCGGGTGCTCGACCCGCTCGCCTTCCGGCGTGAGCAGTTGGACGAGCTCCGGCTGGGCCTCCTTGCCCTTGGCGCGGAGGGTGTCAGGGACGCCGGGGGCCGCCTTCTTGCGAGCCCTCGCCGTGCTTTTGACGGTCACGTTCACTCCTCGGTCTGTCCGGCCGCCCGGGGTCGCCGGTGACCGGTCCGGTCACCGCCTCGCGGGGCGCGCTTGGGTGTGCGCTCCCACTGCGGGGCAGGTGGTGATCCTGTTCCGACGGCGTCCCTCACGAGAACGTTACCCAGCGTCCGCCCTCGACGCGCTTGCGCTAGGACGTCCTACTTGTTCAGGGCCTACAACCCCGAGGGTGCCGCGTTCGGCTCGCCGTCGGAAGGGTGGGGGTGACGGTCGGCGTGACGCAGCTCTCAATTCGAGCGCCTTCAGGACACCAGCGCACGTTATCCGGGCAGACGCCCGTACGTAAGGGGGTTCTCGGTATCGGTTTCGGACGGCCCCGACCTGACCGTACTGCCGAGGAGGTCCGAGTGATAGGCCTTTCGTACGGTGATATGGGAGGCTTTGGACGTGACTGATAACGGACAAATCAGGGTATTCCTGCTCGACGATCACGAGGTCGTCCGACGGGGCGTGCACGACCTGCTGTCGGTCGAGGACGACATCGAGGTGGTCGGCGAGGCCGGCACGGCCGCCGAGGCGCTCACCCGGATCCCGGCGGTCCACCCGGACGTGGCGGTGCTCGACGTCCGGCTCCCGGACGGCAACGGGGTCGAGGTCTGCCGCGAGATCCGGTCCAAGCTGCCGGAGATCAAGTGCCTGATGCTGACCTCGTTCTCGGACGACGAGGCGCTGTTCGACTCGATCATGGCCGGCGCCTCCGGCTACGTGCTGAAGGCGATCCGCGGCACCGACCTGATCACTGCCGTCCGGGACGTCGCGGCCGGCCGCTCGCTGCTCGACCCGGTCGCCACCAGCAGGGTGCTCGCCCGGCTGCGCGACGGCGGCGAGAAGGAGGACGAACGGCTCGCCCAACTCACCAAGCAGGAGCGGCGGATCCTCGATCTGATCGGCGAAGGTATGACAAATCGTCAGATCGGCAACGAGTTGCACCTGGCCGAGAAGACGGTGAAGAACTACGTCTCCAGTCTGCTCGCCAAGATGGGCATGGAGCGACGCACCCAGGCGGCCGCCTTCGTGGCGCGGCACCAGGCCGACCACCAGTACTGACCGGACGCCTGCACAGAACTGACGGTTTGTCAAGGGCCCCCGCAAGGGGGCCATAACCTCTGCACGTGACTTTCAGCCAGACCCTCGCCTGCGCACCGGCCCGCCCCGATCTCTCCGCACCGCCGATGGGAACCCTCAGTCCACCCGTCCCGCTGGGAGCGCTCGCCGAGGTCCTGGCCCGCTACCGGACAGGGCGGCTGCTGACCGCCGAACCCGTCGCCGAGGGCCTGCTGAACCGGGGGTACCTGGTCACCACCGAGGCCGGTCCGTACTTCCTGAAGTGCTACGTCGACTCCGCCACCGCCAGCCGTCCGAGGATCCTCGCCCACCACCGCGCGATGGCCGCGCTGAACGCCCTCGGACTGCCCGTGGCACCCCCGCTGGCCTGCGCCGAACGCTCCGGCACGGTGGCCTCCTGGGGCGGCCGGATGTTCGCGCTGTTCCCCTGGGTCGAGGGCCGGCACCGGCACGGCGGCGAGCTCGACCCGTCACAGTGCGACGCGCTCGGCGCGCTGCTCGGCCGACTGCACGGCGCGCTCGACGACGTCTGCGCCCCCCTCGAACAACCGCCCGGATACCAGAGCGCCGACCCCGTGGAGAGCGCCGCGCTCGCCCGCGACCTGCGGCGCCGCGCCCGGGAGCACCACCCGGCCGGGGAGCTGGACGCACTGGTGGTCGAACGGCTCACGGAACGGCTGGATCTGCTCGCCGAGCACGCCCACCGCCGCCCCGCCCCGCAGGCCGCCCCGCCCACCGGCTGGACCCACGGCGACTTCCACGGCCTCAACCTGCTGTACGACGACGGCCCGCGCGGAGGCCGGGTGGCCGCCGTCCTGGACTGGGACAAGCTCGGCCCCCAGCCACGGGCCGAGGAGGCCGTCCGGGCCGCCACGCTGCTCTTCAACGACCGCTCGTCCGGCGTCCTGGACCTGGTCCGGGTCCGCCGCTACTCCCAGGCCTACCGGGCCTCCGGCGCGGCCACCGCGGAGCACCTGGCCGCCGCCGTCCACCGGGTCTGGTGGGAGCGGCTGAACGACTTCTGGATGCTGCAGTGGCGCTACCAGCGGGCCGACCACCGGGCCGACCCGCTCTACCCCGCCTCCGCCGGTCAGTTGGCGTGGTGGTGCCAGGAGTACGAGCAGGTCCTGGACGCCTTCGCCAACTGACCGGACCGACCGCCCGCTCCGACGGACCGGTCCGAGCCGGTCTGCCGTCCGGCTGCCCGCCGTCAGTTCCCCGCCGGCGGGGGCGCCGTGGCCGGCAACGTCACCGGCGGGCCCGTCTTGGTCGGCAGCGGGTTCGGCGGCTGCGTGTTGCCGCCTCCGCCGCCGGGCGTCGCCCCGCCGGTCGAGGTCGCCGACGAGGTGGACGACGGCCCGCGGCTCGGGGGCGCGCTCGGCGTCGGACTCTGCGAGTGCTTGCCCGACGGCGAGGGCGACATGTTGCCGCCGCCGTTCCCGGTGCCGTTCCCGTTGTTGTTGCTGTTCGGGTCGGCCGGCTGCTGCGTCTTCTTACCGCCCGAGGACGAGGGCGGCGGGGTCGCCACCCCGCCGCTCTGGGTCGGCACGGCCGTCTCGCTGCTGGTGACCGCCGGGGGCTGCGTCGGGGTCACCGAGTGGTCGGTCGTGTCGTTGCCGCTGAGCGCGAACGCCATGCCCGCACCGGCCGCGACGAGCACCGCGATCGCACCGGCCACCCAGGCCCACGGCCCGCGCCGCCGCGGCCCCTGCCCGTCGCCGTCCTCGCCCGCCCCGTCGCCGCCGTACGGAGCGCCGGACACCTGGTAGGGCGAGGGGGACGCGTGCGGACCGCCCGGCGGGTACGGCAGCACGGAGGTCTGGTCGCCCGGGCCCACCGCGCCGAAGGCCGCCGTGGCCGCGGCCTGGTCCGGCCGGAGCACCTGGGTCGCGCCGGTGTCCCCCGCCGTGGCGCCGGCCCAGCCGCCCGAGCCGTGCATCTCGCGCAGCGCGTGCTGCACGTGGGCGCGGAACTCGTCGGCGTCCTGGAAGCGGTCGTCCGGGTTCTTGGCGAGCGAGCGGAGCACCAGCGGGTCGAGGCCGACCGGCACCCGGCCGTTGGCCTGCGAGGGCGGCATCGGCGGGTCCTGGACGTGCTGGTAGACCACCGACAGCGGGGTGTCGCCGGTGAACGGCGGACGCAGCGTGAGCAGTTCGTAGAGCATGCAGCCGGCCGCGTACAGGTCCGAGCGGTGGTCGACCGGCTTGCCGAGCGCCTGCTCGGGCGAGAGGTACTGCGGGGTGCCCATGACCATGCCGGTCTGGGTCATCGTGGTGGCCCCGCCGGTCAGCGCGCGGGCGATGCCGAAGTCCATCACCTTGACGGCGCCGGTGTTGGTGATGATGACGTTGGCGGGCTTGATGTCGCGGTGGACGATGCCGTTGCGGTGGCTGTAGGCGAGCGCCTCCAGCACCCCGGCGATGATGATCAGCGCCTGGTCCACCGGCGGCGCCTCCTCGTCCGCCAGCAGCTCGCGGACGGTGCGGCCCTCGACCAGCTCCATCACGATGTACGGCGTGGACTCGTCCCCGACGTACTCCTCGCCGGTGTCGTAGACCGCGACGATCGAGTGGTGGTTGAGCGCGGCGACGGCGTGTGCCTCGCGGGTGAAGCGCAGTCGGGCGACGTCGTCCTGGGCCAGCTCGCCGCGCAGCAGCTTGACCGCGACGGTGCGGCCGAGCCGCACGTCCTCGGCGGCGAACACCTCGGCCATGCCACCGCGCCCCAGCCGGTGGGTCAGCCGGTAGCGGCCGTCGCCGACGGTGCTCAGCGGCACGGCGGTGCCGCGGCCCGGGGTCTGCGGGCCGCCCGCGGGGAACGGCGGCAGCGCCGAGGTCGGGGCCTCGGCGCTGGGCTCGGGGATCCTCGGCGTTCCGCCGGTCCGGCCGACCGCTCGGACACCCGCGTCGTCGTCCGGCTGCTGCGTCTGTGCCATCGCTCCTCGCCCCGGGCGTTCGCTCGGATCGCGGTGCCCTGTCGCTTACGTATCCCCGAACGCTACCGCTTCCGGCGGACGGACGCGGCACCCGCGAACCGGCCGGAAACCCTCAGAGCAGGCCATTCCGGTCGGCGGGGAGGTCGACGACCAGCACGTTGGCGGGGCGCTCCGAGTGGCTGAACTTGCCGCCGGTCTTCTGGTCCGCCTTGTTGACCACGATCGCGATGATGATGCCCGCGAGCACCAGCACGCCGATGATGATGCCGATCACGACCACGGCCGTCGAGCAGCCGCCGCCGGAGGACGCCTTCGGCTGCTGGTACGGCGGCATCGGCCGCGGCGGCGGGGTGTGCGCCTGCGGCGGCTGGAGGTACTGCGGGTGCGGGGTGTGCGGAGCCTGCGGCTGCGGCGTCTGGTACGCCGGCGGCGGCGTCCGGTACTGCGGCTGCTGCCCGCCCTGCTGGAGGTACTGCGGGTGCGGGGTGTGCGGCGCCTGCGGCTGCGGCGTCTGGTACGCCGGCGGCGGCGTCCGGTACTGCGACTGCTGCCCGCCCTGCTGCGGGTACTGCGGCGGGGGCGTCTGCGGGGCCTGCGGGGCGGCGTGCACCGAACGCGGTCCCTCGTTGATCACCAGCGGGGTGCTGGCCTGCAGCCGGTGCCCGTTGCCGCCGCCCTTGGCGGCCTCGATCAGCCGCTCCGCCTCGTCCCGCATCGCCGCCGCGCTCTGGAACCGGTGCGCCGGGTCCTTGCGCAGCGCCTGCGCCACGAAGGCGTCCACCTCGGGGGTGACCGCGCGGTTGAGGGTGGAGGGCGCCGGCGGCTCCTCCTGGACGTGCTTGTAGGCGATCGAGAACGCCGAGTCGCCGTCGAAGACCAGCTGACCGGTGATCATCTCGAAGAGCATCACGCCCACCGAGTACAGGTCGGAGCGGGCGTCCACCGGCTTGCCGAGCGCCTGCTCGGGCGAGAGGTACTGCGGGGTGCCGACCACCATGCCGGTCTGGGTCATCGACGTGACGCCGGATTCCAGCGCGCGGGCGATGCCGAAGTCCATGACCTTGACGTTGCCCTTGCGGTCGAACATGACGTTGCCGGGCTTGATGTCGCGGTGCACCAGGCCCATGTCGTGCGAGGCCTCCAGCGCGTTCAGCACGCCGACGGTGACCTTCAGCGCCTCCTCGCACGGCATCGCGCCGTACTGACCGATCGCCTCGTTGATCGCCTCGCGCAGGCCCATGCCGTCGATCAGCTGCATGACGATGTACGGCGTGCTGGAACCGTCGGGGGCGACGTCCTCGCCGCTGTCGTACACGGTGACGATGTTCGGGTGCTCCAGCCGGGCCACGGCCTGGGCCTCGCGGCGGAACCGCTCCTTGAACGAGTCGTCCCGGCCCAGTTCGCTGTGCATGCTCTTCAGCGCGACCTGCCGGTCCAGCACGCGGTCGTGGGCGAGGTGCACGGAGGCCATGCCGCCCTCGCCCAGCAGCCGCTGCAGGACATAGCGGCCGTTGCCCAGGGAGAAGCCCTCGACCGCCGCGTTGCCGTGCTCGCTCATGGTCCTCTGCTCCCCCTCGGCGCGGCCGTGCGTGCCGCAGCCTGACGTTCGGTCTCGTCCGTGCGTGGTGGGCCCGGCCCGCTGGCCCGGCGAGCCCCTGCCGCGGCGGTTCCTCCGGCCGGCGACAGGGGTCAGGGTATCGGCTCGCGCCGACGGTGATCGGTCCAGGGCCGGGGCGCGGTCCGGGCCGCCGGTCCCCGTTCCCGGCGACCCTGGGCCGGGGAGGACGGTCCCGGTACGTCCGGTCCGACGGCGCCCCGTCGGACCGGACGTGCCTACCGGCGGGTACCGCCGGGTGCGGCTACAGGTAGGGGCCGGAGCGGATGCCGCGGCCCTGGCCCGGCTCGTCCTCGTCCGGCTCACCGCTGTGCAGACCGGGGGGCAGCGCCCTGCGCATCTGCTCCAGCTGGGCCCGCGCCGCCATCTGCTGGGCGAACAGGGCGGTCTGGATGCCGTGGAACAGGCCCTCCAGCCAGCCGACCAGCTGGGCCTGGGCGATCCGCAGCTCGGCCTCGGTCGGGATGGTGTCGTCGGTGAACGGCAGCGACAGCCGCTCCAGCTCCGCGACCAGCTCCGGTGCCAGACCCAGTTCGAGCTCCTTGATCGAGCTCGCGTGGATGTCCTTCAGCCGCACCCTGCTCGCCTCGTCGAGAGGCGCCGCCCTGACCTCCTCCAGCAGCTGCTTGATCATGCTGCCGATGCGCATCACCTTGGCGGGCTGCTCGACCATCTCGGTCACCGGGAGCTCACGCGGCACGTCGCCCTCGTCGTCCCCGTCCCCAGCCGCACCGGCGAACCCCTGGCCCACGGGCAGCCCGTCCGGTCCGACGATCAGCACCTTCTGGCCGTCCTGCGACTGCCCGCCGGCGGCCCGGAAGGGCTCCTGCGACGGGCGCTCGTTCATCGGATTCGTCATGAACAACATTCTCTCTCACTGGGGTTGGTCGGGCGGAAGCCCCCGTCGTCCCGCCGTCCTGCGCCACCCCGTGACGAAGGTACGCCCCCGGGCCCCGCGCGGGCATCCGTACGGATACTCAGTTCCCCCGGCCCGGCCCCCTCGGTGCCTCAGCCCTTGCCCGGACCGGCCCCGCGCGGCCTCAGCCCTTGCCCGGACCGGCCCCGCGCGGCCTCAGCCCTTGCGCAGCCGCAGGCCGACCAGGCCCAGACCGCAGCCGATCAGGCCCAGGCCGACGCCCAGCGGGAGCTGGGTGGTGGAGGCGTCCTGCCAGCGGGCGGGGAAGATCACCGGCACGGCGGCGACGGCCGCCACCGGCTGCCCGCCCGCCGCCGCGGTGTCCGCGGCGGCCGGGTCCGGCGCGGCCGCGTCGCCGGGCGTCTCCGCCTCCGCGGCGTCCCCGTCGGTCTGCGGCGGCTCGGCCTCGGCGGCCGGCTCCGGGGCCCGGTCGGGCTCCTGCTCGACGGCCTGGGCGGCGGCCTGGTCCGCGGGCTGCTCGGGACCCTGCTCCGGAGCCCGGTCGGGGGCCTGCTCCACGGCGGCGTCGGAGTGCTCGGGCAGGGAGGCCGGGCGGTGCCGGTGGGCCCGGGGGAAGTCGCCGCCCGGGTGCGGGTGCGGCGGCAGCCGGCGCGGCGGCGCGGCCTCCGGCCCGGACGCATCCGGTTCGCCGCCCGGATCGGCGTCCGCCTCCGCCCCCGCCTCCGACGAGGGCGGCGCCTCCGACGAGGGCACGGCCGCCGGCAGCCGCAGCACCGTCGGCGAGGGCAGCGCCACCGCCGCCGAAGCGGCGGCCAGCGGCAGCGTGAGGCCCAGCACGACCGCCGCGAACAGCCGCTGGGTACGGCCCGGGGAGCGGCGGGAGGCACCACGGCGGTGCGGCGGGACGGGCAGCGGCCCGAGGAGTGCGTGCGGTGATGCGGCCACGGTCGGAGTCCTTCCGACGGCCGACGGCGCCCGGGGGCGGGATCGGCGGCGGGACTGCTCCGGACCAGGCTCGCACGCCCCGGCCGTTACGGCATTTCGGGCAATTCACCACCCGTGTGCCACCGCCCCGCCGCCGTCGGGAGCCCCGGGCTCAGGCCCGCAGCACGACCTTCCCGACCTGCTCCCCGCGCTCCAGCACCCGGTGCGCCTCGGCCACCTCGGCCAGCGGCAGCACCCGGTCCACCACCGGCTTCACCACCCCGGACTCGACCAGCGGCCACACGTGCTCCCGCACCGCCGCCACGATCGCCGCCTTCTCCGCCAGCGGCCGCCCGCGCAGGTTGGTGGCGATCACCGCCGCGCGCTTGCGCAGCAGCGTGTTGAGGTCGAGCTCGCCCTTCACCCCGCCCTGGAGTCCGATGATCACCAGCCGCCCGTTGACCGCCAGCGCGTCCACGTTCCGCTGGAGGTACTTGGCGCCCATGATGTCCAGGACGACGTCCGCCCCGGCCCCGCCGGTGGCCTCCCGGAGCACCTCGACGAAGTCCTGCTCGCGGTAGTCGATCAGGATGTCCGCACCCAGCTCGGCGCACCGCTCCAGCTTCTCCCGGCTGCCCGCGGTGACCGCGACCCGGGCGCCGACCGCCTTGGCCAGCTGGATCGCCATCGTCCCGATGCCGCTCGCACCGCCGTGCAGCAGCACCGTCTCGCCGGGCCGCAGGTGGGCGGTGAGGAAGACGTTGGACCACACCGTGCAGGCGACCTCGGGCAGCGCCGCGGCCTGCTCGGCGGACAGCCCGGCGGGCAGCGGCAGCAGCTGCCCGGTCGGCACCGCGACCAGCTGCGCGTAGCCACCGCCGGCCAGCAGCGCGCACACCTCGTCGCCGACCGCCCAGCCGGACACCCCGGGCCCGAGCGCGACGATCCGCCCGGCGCACTCCAGCCCCGGGTAGGGCGGGGCGCCGGGCGGCGGGTTGTAGAAGCCCTGCCGCTGGAGCAGGTCGGCACGGTTGACGGCGGTGGCCGCCACCTCGACCAGGACCTCGCCCGCAGCGGGCACCGGATCGGGCACCTCGGCCCAGACCAGCGCCTCGGGACCACCGGGTACGGGAATCGTCATCGCATGCATGCCCCGAACCTACTGCGGTCCGGGGCGGTTCCACCGCAGGGCTCAGCCGGTCGGCGGGACCGTGCTGGACTTGATGACGATCACCCGGTCGGTGAGCTGGAGGACGGCGGCCTCCGGCTCGGTGTAGTTGAGCACCCGTCGGCCCCGGACCACCGCGACCACCAGGTCCGCGCAGTCGCGCGGGCTGTGCCCGGCCTCGGCCCGGGTGACCGGACGCTCCACCACGTCCAGCCCGTTGCCGTACGTCAGCAGGTCCTCCATCACCGCCCCGGCGTGCGGGCTGAGCATCGACATCCCGAGCAGCCGCCCGGCCGAACTGGAGCTGGTCACCACGACGTCGGCGCCGCTCTGCCGCAGCAGCGGCGCGTTCTCGTCCTCCCGGACGGCGGCGACCACGGTGGCGGCCTTGTTCAGCTGGCGGGCCGTCAGCGTGATCAGGACCGCGGTGTCGTCCCGTTCCGGCGCCACCACCACCCGCGCGGCGCCGGGCAGCGCGGCGCGCATCAGGGTGTCGGTGCGGGTGGCGTCGCCGACCACCCCGACCAGGCCGTCCCGGGCGGCGTGGTCGATCACCTTGCGCTGCGGGTCGACGACGACGATCTCCTCCTTCTTCACCCCCTGACCGAGCAGGGTGTCGACGGCGCTGCGGCCCTTCGTCCCGTAGCCGATGACGACGGTGTGCTCGCGCACGGTGGACCTCCAGCGGTTCAACCGCCATTGCAGGCGGGTCCGTTCGGTGAGCACCTCCAGGGTGGTGCCGACCAGGATGATCAGGAACACCACGCGCAGCGGGGTGACCACGAAGATGTTGGTGAGCCGGGCGCTGTCGCTGAACGGGGTGATGTCCCCGTACCCGGTGGTGGAGAGCGTCACGGTGGCGTAGTACGCCGCGTCCAGGAGGCTGAGCCCGCCGCCGGCGTTGTCGTTGTAGCCGTCCCGGTCGAACCAGACGATGAACGTGGTGGCGACCAGCACGGCGAGCGCCAGCAGCAGCCGGGAGCCGACCTGCCGGACGGCGGGCTCGGCCCGCCGGGCGGGCAGCACGATCCCGGCGTCCGCCCACGGCTCGGTACCGGGCGCCAGGTTGCGTCGCAGCCGGTTCACGGCACCTCCAGGAGTTCGACCGTCTCGCCCGCCGCCGCGCCGCCGGGCGGCACCACGGCCAACGCCTCGGCCCGGGCGAGCCCGCGCAGCATCGCCGGTCCGTCGAAGGCCAGCGGCAGGACGCCCGCGGCGGTCCGCCGGACCGGCTGGAGCCGGGTGTCCGTCCGGTGCCCGGGCAGCGGGGCCGCGGCCGGGGCGAGGGCGGGGGCACCGGCGGTCCGTCCGCCGCGGGCGTGCAGCAGCGGCAGGACGAGGGTGACCATCCCGGCGACGGCGGCCAGCGGGTTGCCCGGCAGACCCACCAGGTGGCGGCCCCCGGGGAGTTCGGCCAGCAGCATGGGGTGCCCCGGCCGGACGGCGACGCCGTCCACCAGCAGCCGGGCGCCGGCCTCGGCGAGCGCCCGGTGCAGGAAGTCGACCGGTCCGGCGGCCGTTCCTCCGGTGGTGACGACGAGGTCCGCGGCGGAGTGCCGCAGCGCGTCCCGGAGCAGCCCGAAGTCGTCCCGGACGTAGCCGACTTCGGCCGACCCGGCCCCGGCGGCCAGCAGCCAGGGCGGCAGCAGCGGCCCGAGCGCGTCCCGGACCAGGCCCGGACCGGGCACTCCGGTGGTGAGCAACTCGTCTCCCAGAACCAACAGTTGGGCATCCAGGCGGCGGTGCACCGACAGCCGGTCGTGGCCGCAGGCGGCGGCCAGCCCGAGCACCGCCGGCCCCACCGGGGTGCCGGCCGGCAGCAACTCCTCACCCCGGCGGCACTCCTGGCCGCGCGTGCGGACGTCCTGGCCGGTGGTCAGCGGCCGCGGGCCGCGGTCGTGCAGCAGCGCGCCGTCCACCGTCCCGTGCTCACGGCGCAGTACGGCGGTGGCACCGGGCGGCAGTTGGGCGCCGGTGGCGATCTCCACGGCGGTGCCGTCGGCCAGCGGCACCGGCTCGGCCCGCCCGGCCAGCACCCGGCCGGCCACCCGCCACGGGCCGGGGCCGGCGACCGCCCAGCCGTCCATCGCGGAGGTGTCGAAGGCCGGCAGGTCGGTCAGCGCGCCGAGCGGCTCGGCGAGGGTGCGGCCGAGCGCCTCGGCCAGCGGGACCTCGCCGCCGGGCAGCGGGCCCAGCCCGGCCCGGCGCGCGGTCTCGCGGGCGCGGGGCCAGCTCAGCGCGCCGGGACCGGCGGGCGGCGCGGCCACGGTCGGCTGTCCGACCGCACTCACGACTCGCCCGGCCGGTCGGTGGTGACCCAGTCCTCGGCGAGGGCCTCGGTCCGCCGGGCCGCCTCGGCCACGGCGTCCGCCCCGCCGCCGCGTTGGGCGGCGGCGTAGCCGATCAGGAAGGCCGTCAGCGGCGCGGCCGGCCGGGCCACCCCGTGCGCGACCACCCGGGCCGTGTCGAGCAGACCACGGACGTCGACGTCCAGGTCGATGCCCAGGTCGGCCTTGACCTCGGCGATCCAGTCATCCAGCGTGCGCTCCATGCGCCCATGCTGCCCGATCGCCGGTTTCCCCGAGGTGTTCGCCCCGTGTGCGGGGCGCGTCGTTTCGCTCACACCCCGGTGACCGGGCCGGTGGGGTTCACCTCCGGTCGCGTTCGCGGGCCCGTTCCAGGTCCTCCCAGGTGTCGCAGTCGTGGGCGACGCCGTCGGTGTCGGCCACCCGAAGCCGGGTCAGCCCGCCGACCAGGCGCCGCAGCGGCTGGTCGGCCGGGTCGCCGAGGGCCGCCAGTGCGGCGCGCAGCGGCGCGGTGCGGTAGGCGGCGGCGAGCGGCTGGTCGCGCCCGCCCGCGTCGACCAGCACGGCGGCGTCCGCGTCGGTCCCGGCCCGGTCGAGGGCGGTGACCAGCCGCTCCACCGTCCGCCGGTCCAGGAAGGGCAGGTCGGCGGCGAGCAGCAGCACGGTCTGCGCGGTGACCAGGTCGAGCCCGGCCGCGACGGCGGCCACCGGCCCACCGCCGGGCGGCTGCTCCCTGGTCCAGTGGACGCCGGCCCGTGCGGTCGGCCGGGGCGGGCCGACCACGACGGCGGTCCGGGCGCCCGCGCAGGCGGCGAGCACCCGGTCGAGCAGGGTGGTCCCGCGCACCGTCAGCCCGGGCTTGTCGGCCCCGCCGAGGCGCCGGGCGGCCCCGCCCGCCGGGACGATCACGTCGTACGGCGTCATGCGGCCAGTATCCGCCCGCGGCGGCGCCCTACTCCTCCGCGCCGCCCGGCTGCCGCCCGGGCTCCGGGCCGCCCTCAGGCTCCGGGCGACGCTCGGCCTCCGGGCTCCGCTCGGGCTCGGCGACGAGCTCGGCCTCGACGGTGTCCTCGGCCGTGCGGGCGGTGTTGGCCGCGGCGCCCAGTTCCAGGAAGGACGGCAGGGTCAGCTCCCCGTACCGCTGGTTCATCGCCGTGACCAGCGCCTCCGGGTCGGCCGGGTGCTCGGCCAGCAGCCGGTCGAAGTCCTGCAGGTACTCGCCGGTGAAGGCCAGCACCCGGGCCGCGTCGTCGCCCTGGTCCGGGGCCCGGTGGCCGGCGATCACCCGGTCCGCGCCGAGGTCGGCGATCCGGCCGAGGTTGTGCCCCCAGGTGGTGCGCTGGGCCGGGGTGGTGTCGGCGGTCCAGACGTGGGTGCCGTTGTGGACGAAGTCCCCCGCGATCACGGTGCGGATGCTCGGCACGTGGACGACCGTGGAGTCCCCGCAGTCGGCCTGGCCGAGCAGCAGCACGGGGATCACCTGGCGGTCCAGCATCAGCGGCTGCGGCAGCAGCGGGGCGGGGATCAGCGGGTGGTCCGGGATGTCGTCGCCGTACACCGGCTTCCACTGCGCGACCTTGGCGGCGACGGTGCGCCGGATGCCCTCGACGACGGCCGGGGCGGCCAGCAGCTGCGCGTCCGGGAAGAGCCGCAGCACCTCCTCGGCGCCGAAGTAGTGGTCCGGGTGCCGGTGGGTGACCACGACGGCGAGCAGCCGTCTGCCCTTGCCCGCGACCCATTCGGCCAGCTCGCGCCCGGCGCTGCGGGTCAGCTGGGCGTCCACCAGGATCGCGGTCCGCTCGCCGAGGATCAGGGTGGAGGTGGCGAAGAAGGCCGACTCGGGGCCGGTGAAGACGGCGACCTCCAGCGGCCGGACCGGCTGCCCGGGCTCCGGCGGCTCGGAGCCGCCCACGGCCCCGGCGGGCCCACCGGGGACGGCCGGCCCGGCCTGGGCACGCTCCGCGCCGGCGCTCTCCTCGGGCGGCGGGGACGTCGTCACGGGCTGCTCCCTCTGGTCGGCGGTCGGATGTCCTGCGCCCTACAGCATGGGAGCACCGGCGGCCGATTGCGCGGAAGGCGCGCCCGGCGGGGCGCGCCTCCGACGCACGTCACACCGCGGCCGCGGCGGCCAGCTCCTTGCCCCGGCGGGCGGCCAGCTCCAGCGCCTGGGCCTTGGACTCGGCGGCCTTCGGGACGAAGTCGGCCATCGCCGGGACGGTGCCCGCCAGGGTGAACTCCGGGACGATGAACTCGACCTCCAGTCCGAGCATGCCGGTCAGCACCTTCTCCAGGTAGGTGGTGACGAACTCGAACGGCTCGCGGGGGGCTCCGGGCGCGTAGGAACCGCCGCGGGCGGCGACCACGGTGACCGGGGTGCCCTTGGCGGAGGGCGCCTCGCCGGCGGTGCGGCCGACCAGGATCACCTGGTCCAGCCAGGCCTTGAGGGTCGACGGGATCGTGAAGTTGTACATCGGGCTGCCGATCAGCACGGCGTCGGCCCGCTCCAGCTCGGCCATCAGCTCCTCGCGCAGCTCGAAGGCGGCGGCCTGCTCGGCGCTGCGGGCCTCGGCGGGGGCGAATCCGGCGCTGATGCCGTGGGCGTCCAGGTGCGGGAGCGGCTCGGCGGCGAGGTCGCGGTAGACCACGGTGCCGTCCGGGTGCTCGGCCTGCCAGGCGGCCCGGAACGCGGAGGTGACCTCGCGGGAGACCGAGCCGTCGGCGATCGCGGAGGAGTCGAGGTGCAGGAGCGTGGGCATGGCAGGACCTCCAGAGAATTAGTAGCTGCTGTTTTCGCTGCAACTGCAAGTAGAGTAGCAGCTTACTTTTCTGCAGTCACTAGTGACGGGTCGAGTACGCTTGATCCCATGGACGACCACGAGGCACTGACCGACGGAGTCCCGATCGCCACCGACGCGTGCGGCGTCGAGGGCCCCGGCCCCTGCCGCAACGTGGACCTGGCCCTCAACCGGGTGTTCACCCTGCTCGGCAAGCGCTGGACCGGCATGCTGCTGGGCGTGCTCACCAACGGCGGCCCCGCGTACTTCTCCGAGCTGCGCCGCGCCGTCCCGGGCATCAGCGAACGGATGCTCTCCGACCGGCTGACCGAGCTGGCCGAGGCCGGGCTGGTCGTCCGCGAGGTCGACGCCGGACCACCGCTGCGGGTCAGCTACCGGCTCACCGAGTCCGGCGTGGCGCTCAGGCCCGCGCTCACCGAACTGGCCGTCTGGGCCGAACGCCACCTGCCCGAGAGCGTGCTCAAGAGCGGCTGCTGAGCCGCCGCGGCGCACGCCGCCGCCGGACGCGCGAAGGGGCCCGCCCACCGTGACGGTGGACGGGCCCCTTCGGTCCGGAAAGTCGGTCGGTCAGCGCGCGGAGCCGCCGCGCAGCCGGGCCAGCCGGTCGGTGACGCCCCAGGTGGTCACCCGCCACAGCGCCTCGACCACGATGCTGCGGCTCATCTTGGAGGCCCCGAGCTCCCGCTCCACGAAGGTGATCGGCACCTCGGCGACCTTGAACCCGGCCTTCACCGTGCGCCAGGCCAGGTCGACCTGGAAGCAGTACCCGGCCGAGGCCACCTCGTCCATGCCCAGGCCCAGCAGGGTCTCCTTGCGGAACGCCCGGTAGCCGCCGGTGACGTCCCGGATCGGCACGCCCAGCATCAGCCGCGAGTAGGTCGAGCCGCCGCGGGAGAGCAGCAGGCGCGACTTCGGCCAGTTCACCACCCGGCCGCCCGGCACCCAGCGCGAGCCCAGCACCAGGTCGGCGCCGCGCAGCGCGCCCAGCAGCCGGTCCAGCTCCTCGGGCTGGTGCGAGCCGTCCGCGTCCATCTCGACCAGGACGTCGTAGCCGTGGTCGATGCCCCAGCGGAAGCCCGCGAGGTAGGCGGCGCCCAGGCCCTCCTTGCCCTTGCGGTGCAGGACGTGGACCTGCTCGTCCTCGACGGCCAGCTTGTCGGCCAGCTCGCCGGTGCCGTCGGGGCTGTTGTCGTCGGCGACCAGCACGTGCGCCTCGGGCACGGCGGCACGGACCCGGCCGACGATCCGCTCGACGTTCTCCGCCTCGTTGTAGGTCGGGATGATCACCAGGACCTTGCCGAGATCAGCAAAACTCTGCTGGTTCACGGTCACGTACAAACCTCTCGGCCGATGGCGGGGGGTCTCGGAACACCGGCGCCCGCATTCTGGAACGCGGCTCCGCCGGCAGTCCGCCGGGGAGGACCACGGTGGTGAACTGCGCGCAGGGCGGAGACTACTGCGTCCTCGCATCCTACTACCGCGCCGGGAACCGCCGACCCGGCCGCGGCACTCCCATCCGATGCCCACCGTTTCCCCTCGGGTGACACCGTTCGGCTAGGGTCGTTTCCCTTGCCCGCGCCCGGACCGCCCGCACCGCCGGGCCCGCCCCGGCGAATCGGACTCGGGACGTCCGGGGCCGCCCAGACAGCGAAGGAGTAGGACCGCGCGCATGGACAGGCTCGTCAACACCGTCCGCCCGTACGCCTGGGGGTCGCTCACCGCCCTGCCCGAACTGCTCGGGCAGCAGCCGACCGGTGAACCGCAGGCCGAACTGTGGATGGGCGCCCACCCCGGCGCACCGTCGCGCGCCGACCGCGGCGAAGGCCCGCGCCGGCTGGACGAGCTGATCGCGGCCGACCCGGAGGGCGAGCTGGGCGCCGCGAGCGTGGCCCGGTTCGGCCCGGCCCTGCCGTTCCTCTTCAAGGTCCTGGCCGCCGGCATCCCGCTGTCCATCCAGGCCCACCCCACGCTCGACCAGGCCCGGGCCGGCTTCGCCGCCGAGAACGCCCTCGGGATCCCCCTGGACGCCGCCGAGCGCAACTACCGGGACGCCAACCACAAACCCGAAATGGTCTGTGCGCTGGGCGACTTCGAGGGCCTGTGCGGCTTCCGCCGGCCCGCCGAGGCGGCCCGGCTGCTGGCCGGCCTCGCGGTGCCCGGGCTCGCCCCGGTGATCGAGCGGCTGGCCGCCGGGGAGGAGTCCGAGGCGCTGCGCGGCGCCCTCACCGCCGCCCTCGCGCTGGACCCGGAGACCGTCCGGCGGACCGTCGAGGGGCTGGCGCTGACCGGCCCCGACGGGGAGTACGCCCCGTACGCCCGGATCGCCGAGGACTTCCCGGACGACCGCGGCGTGATCGCCGGCATGCTGCTCAACCACTTCCGGCTGCGGGCCGGCCAGGCGCTCTACCTGGGCGCCGGGGTGCCGCACGCCTACCTGTCCGGCGTCTGCGTCGAGCTCCAGGCCAACTCCGACAACGTGCTGCGGGCCGGCCTCACCCCCAAGCACATCGACGTGCCGGAGCTGCTGGAGGTCGTGGTCTTCACGGCCGGCGCCCCCGAGGTGCTGGAGCCCGCCCCGGTCGACGGCACCCCGGGCGAGGAGCTCTACCCCGTCCCGATCGACGAGTTCCGGCTCTCCCGCTTCGTCCTGGACGGCGCCGGGCGCGAGATCGACGGGCGCACCCCGCAGATCCTGCTCTGCACCGAGGGCGACGCCCGGCTGACCTCCGCCGCCGGCACCGTCTTGGACCTGGCCCGCGGCCAGTCCGCCTTCCTCCCCGCCACCGGCGCCCCGACCCGCCTCTCCGGCACCGGCGGCACGCTCTTCCGCGCCACCGTCACCGTCTGAGCGCGGGGGCACCCCGGCCCGGTCAGTCCCGGGTCATGTCGACGAAGCGCGAGTAGTGGCCCTGGAAGGCCACCGTGATCGTCGCGGTCGGACCGTTTCGGTGCTTGGCGACGATGAGGTCGGCCTCGCCCGCGCGCGGGGACTCCTTCTCGTAGGCGTCCTCGCGGTGCAGCAGGATGACCATGTCGGCGTCCTGCTCGATCGAGCCCGACTCACGGAGGTCCGAGACCATCGGCCGCTTGTCGGTGCGCTGCTCGGGGCCACGGTTCAGCTGGGAGAGCGCGATGACCGGGACTTCCAGCTCCTTGGCCAGCAGCTTGAGGTTTCGGGACATGTCCGAGACCTCCTGCTGACGGTTCTCGGCCCGCCGGGAGCCGCCGGACTGCATCAGCTGGAGGTAGTCGATGACGATCAGCTTGATGTCGTTGCGCTGCTTCAGCCGGCGGCACTTGGCGCGGATCTCCATCATCGACAGGTTCGGCGAGTCGTCGATGAACAGCGGCGCCTCGCTGACGTCGGGCATCCGGCGGGCGACCCGCGTCCAGTCGTCGTCCGTCATGTTGCCCGAGCGCATGTGGTGCAGCGCCACCCGGGCCTCGGCGGAGAGCAGGCGCATGGCGATCTCGTTGCGCCCCATTTCGAGCGAGAAGATCACGCTCGGCAGCTTGTTGTGGATCGAGCACGCCCGCGCGAAGTCCAGCGCGAGCGTGGACTTGCCCATCGCGGGGCGGGCCGCGATGACGATCATCTGGCCGGGGTGGAGGCCGTTGGTGAGCGCGTCGAAGTCGGCGAAGCCGGTCGGCACGCCGGACATCTGGCCCTGCCGGGAGCCGATCGCCTCGATCTCGTCGAGGGCGCCCTCCATGATGTCGGCGAGCGGGGCGTAGTCCTCGTTGGTGCGCTGCTCGGTGACGGCGTAGATCTGCGCCTGGGCGGCGTTGACGATCTCGTCCACGTCGCCCTCGGCCGCGTAGCCCATGCCGGCGATCCGGGTGCCGGCCTCGACCAGGCGGCGCAGGACGGCGCGCTCGTTGACGATCTGGGCGTAGTACTCGGCGTTGGCCGCGGTCGGGACGGAGTTGACCAGGGTGTGCAGGTACGAGGCGCCGCCGACCCGCTGGAGCTCGCCGCGCTTGGTCAGCTCGCCGGCCACGGTGATCGGGTCGGCCGGCTCGCCCCGGGCGTAGAGGTCGAGGATCGCGCCGTGGATCATCTCGTGCGCGGGCCGGTAGTAGTCGGCCGGCTTGAGCACCTCGACCACGTCGGCGATGGCGTCCTTGGACAGCAGCATGCCGCCGAGGACGGACTTCTCGGCGTCCAGGTCCTGCGGCGGTACGCGCTCGAAGCCGTCCGCGCCGCCCCCGCCCTCGCCGCCGCCGTTGTCGTCCCGGCGCTGCCAGCCGCCCTTCTCGCCCTTCTGGAAGCCGCCCTTGCCGCCCTTCTGGAAGCCGTCGCGGCCACCGCCCTGGCGTCCCTCGCCGCGGCTCCGGGAGACCGGCAGCCGATCGCCCGGTCCGTCCGGGAAGGGAGCGTCGTCGAAGGCGCCGGCCGGGAAGGGGTCCTCGGCGGGCTGCCAGTCCTCCTCCGGCGGCGGGGCGTCGTGGTCGTCGTACTGGGGGCCGGTCACGCGTGTTCCCCGATCAGCGAGTGGTGCGAAGTTGGAGCGGGCTTGCCGGTGGCTGGGTGGAGCGGATCCGATCCTCCTTGTACGCCACGGCTCCGACAAATCGGACGCCGGGGCGGCGGGAGTGTCGGGCGGAGGGCCCACGCTAAGGCGCCGGACGCCCTCGCGCCAAGGCGGTTATCCACAGGGGGTGTGGATGACCCGCCCCGTCCTGTGGAGAACTGCCGCAAAGCTGTGGACGCCCCTGTGGACGTCCCTGTGGATAACCGGACGATCGATCCACCGTCAACCTGTTGACCTGGGATTACCTCTTCCCGGGCCTGTGCATGAGAAATTCTTCACACAGCTCCGAACGGCTGTGGGCACAGAGCGGGCGAACCGCGCCGCTCAGAATTTCGAGTAATAGGCAGATGGCACTTACATCCATTACCTGTGGATGAGTAGCCTGGACCCCATGACCGCCTCGCCCCCGACACCGGCCCCGGCCCCCTCACGGCGCCGGCGCGACCGGGAGATCCTCGCCCTGGCCGTCCCGGCCTTCGGCGCGCTCGTCGCCGAGCCGCTCTTCCTGATGGCCGACTCGGCGATCGTCGGCCACCTCGGCACCCCCCAGCTGGCCGGTGTGGGCGTCGCCTCCGCCGCGCTCTCCACCGCGACCGGCGTGTTCGTCTTCCTCGCCTACGCCACCACCGCGGCGGTCGCCCGCCGGATCGGCGCCGGGGACCGCAGGGGCGCCGTGCAGCAGGGCATCGACGGCATCTGGCTCGCGCTGGGCCTGGCCGTCCCGGTGGTCCTGCTCACCCTGCTGCTGGCCCCCTGGGCGGCCGACGCGCTGGGCGCCTCGGCGACCGCCGCGCCGCACGCGGTGACGTACCTGCGGATCAGCTCCCTGGGCATCCCGGCGATGCTCATGGTGCTGGCCGCCACCGGGGTGCTGCGCGGCCTCCAGGACACCCGCACGCCACTGGTGGTGGCCGTCGCGGGCTTCGCCGCCAACATCGGACTGAACGCCGGTCTGGTGTACGGCGCCGGGCTCGGGGTGGCCGGCTCGGCCTGGGGCACCGTGCTCGCCCAGAGCGGGATGGCCGCCGCCTACCTGGTCGTGGTGGTCCGCGGCGCCCGCCGGGAAGGGGCCTCGCTGCGGCCGGACGCCGCGGGCATCCGGGCCGGTGCCAGGGCCGGCGGCCCGCTGCTGGTCCGCACGATCAGCCTGCGCGCCGTGCTGATGACCGCCACCGCGGTGGCCGCCCGGCTCGGCGACGACCAGGTGGCCGCCCACCAGATCACCATGGCCCTGTTCAACTTCCTGGCCTTCGCGCTGGACGCCATCGCGATCGCCGGCCAGGCCATCATCGGCCGCTACCTGGGCGCCTCGGACGCCCCCGGCGCCCGGGCCGCCACCCGGCGGATGGTCGAGTGGGGCATCGTCTCCGGGCTGGTGCTCGGCCTGCTGGTGGTGCTCGCCCGCCCGCTGTACGTCCCGCTGTTCACGCCCGACCCGGTCGTCCGGGCCCAGCTGGACACCGCCCTGCTGCTGCTCGCGCTCACCCAGCCGGTGGCCGGCCTGGTCTTCGTGCTGGACGGCGTGCTGATGGGCGCGGGCGACGGCCCCTACCTGGCCTGGGCCGGGCTCGCCACCCTGGCGGTGTTCGTCCCGGTGGCCCTGGTGGTGCCGGCCACCGGCACCGGTCTGGCCGGGCTCTGGTGGGGGATGAACCTGTTCATGCTGCTGCGGGCCGGTTTCCTGGTCTGGCGCGCCCGCGGCGGCAAGTGGCTGGTCACCGGCGCGGTGCGCGGCTGAAACGTTTCCGTACGGCCCGGAGGCGGCTTCCGCACCCGCCCGGGAAAAGACCGAGGGCCGGACTCCCGGAGGAGTCCGGCCCTCGGGCCTTCGCTACGGAGCTCAGGCAGCCACGACGGCGACGTCGAGGTTGGCCACGACGTCCGAGTGCAGCTTGACCGAGACCTTGTGGGAGCCCACGGTCTTGATCGGCGAGGCGATCGCGACGGCGCGCTTGTCCACCGCCGGGCCGCCGGCGGCCTTGATGGCCTCGACGACGTCGGCCTGGGTCACCGAGCCGAACAGGCGGCCGGCGTCGCCCGAGCGGACGGCCAGCTTGACCTGGACGCCCTCGAGCTGACCCTTGACCTCGTTGGCGGCCTCGAGGGTCTGGATGGCGTGGATCTTGCGGGCGCGACGGATGGCGTCGACGTCCTTCTGACCACCCTTGGTCCAGCGGATGGCGTAGCCACGCGGGACCAGGTAGTTGCGGGCGTAGCCGTCCTTGACCTCGACGACCTCGCCGGCGGAGCCGAGACCCGGCACCTCGTGAGTGAGGATGATCTTCATTACTCGGTCACCCTCTCTTAGCGCGCGGTGCTGGTGTAGGGCAGCAGCGCCATCTCACGGCTGTTCTTCACGGCCGTGGCGACGTCACGCTGGTGCTGGGTGCAGTTGCCGGTCACCCGACGGGCACGGATCTTGCCGCGGTCGGAGATGTACTTCCGCAGCAGGTTCGTGTCCTTGTAGTCAACGTAGTTGACCTTGTCCTTGCAGAAGACGCAAACCTTCTTCTTCGGCTTGCGAGCAGGCGGCTTCGCCATTGTGTGCTCCATTTGGGGTTCACGGCCCGGCGGGCGTCCGAGGACACCGCGGCCGGGCCGCACGAAATCTGTCAGCTCTTAGAACGGGGGCTCTTCCGAGAAGCCGCCGCCGGAGTTTCCACCCCAGCCGCCGCCACCCTGCTGGCCGCCACCGGACGGGGCGCTGGACGCCCAGGGGTCGTCGGAGGGGCCGGACTGGCCGCCGCCGGAGTTTCCACCCCAGCTGCCGCCGCCCTGCTGGCCGCCACCGCCGCCGCCCCAGCCGCCACCGCCCTGGCCGCCACCCTGCTGGCCGCCGAAGCCGCCACCGGGGCCGCCGGACCGGTTGGCCCGGGTGACCTTGGCGGTCGCCGAGCGCAGGCTCGGACCGACCTCGTCGACCTCGACCTCGAAGACCGTCCGCTTCTCGCCTTCCTTGGTCTCGTAAGACCGCTGGCGCAGTCGGCCCTGCACGATGACGCGCATGCCGCGCTGCAGCGACTCGGCCACGTTCTCCGCCGGCTGCCGCCAGACGTTGCACGTGAGGAAGAGGCTCTCGCCGTCCTTCCACTCGTTCGTCTGACGGTCGAAGGTGCGGGGGGTGGACGCGATGCGGAACTTCGCGACCGCCGCACCCGACGGGGTGAAGCGCAGCTCGGGGTCGTCGACGAGATTGCCGACGAGGGTGATGACGGTCTCGCCTGCCATGGTGGTGATGACCTCTCGGGAAGATGTCCGTTCACCGCTGTTTCACGTGAAACAGCGGACGCGAGCTACCCGAGACCCGAAGGCCTCAGAGGTGGCTCAGTGGGTGTCCGGGCGCAGGACCTTGGTCCGCAGAACCGACTCGCTCAGGCCCAGCTGGCGGTCGAGCTCCTTGACGACCTCAGGCGTGGCCTTCAGGTCGATGACCGAGTAGATGCCCTCGGACTGCTTGTTGATCTCGTAAGCCAGACGGCGACGGCCCCAGGTGTCGACCTTCTCCACCTTGCCGCCGCCGTTGCGGACGACGGTGAGGAAGTTCTCGATCAGGGGGGAGACAGCGCGCTCCTCGACCGAGGGGTCGAGGATGACCATCAGCTCGTAGTGACGCATGAGTAACCCACCTCCTTTGGACTCAGCGGCCACGGTCTCTCCGTGGCAGGAGGGTTGTGCGTAGCGTCGGCACCGGAGCAGTGACAACTCCGGCCCACCGTAGCGGCCGGGTCGGACAGTCGGCCCCCGCCCCACCCGAAGGAGGGTGTCGCCCGGAAGCGGACGCAAAGGGGGCACAACTACACCAGTGCAGACGGCACAGCCTACCTGCACCCGGACGGCCGAACAAAACGCATAGGGGTTGTGAGAGCGCCCCAAGCGCCGCAATCTGGACGGAACGGGATCCCTGCCCGTTCGTCTCCACGCCAGGAGGTGGGACCCATGGCCCAGTCCGTCCACCGCATGCCCGCCCTCACGCTGAACACCGACGGCCACCCGCACCCCCGCGAGAACACCCTGGTGGGCCTCACCGCCCTGCTGGGCGTGATCGCCTTCACCACCTCGTTCTTCCACAACCTGCACCTGCTGACCTCGTGGACCGGACTGGCCGGCATCGTCACGGGTCTGTGGGGCATGTTCGTCTCGGTCACCACCGCCGAGCGCTTCGTCCTGATGATCACGCTCGGCGCCGCCGCGATCGGCTTCTACCTCGGCATCGCCCGCGGCGGTCTCTGGGGCTGAACCGCCCCGCGTCCGCCCCTCCCCACCGCCCGCACGACCCCGCTGGGACCGAGCCCACAGGGCCCGCCCGGAACCCTCGCCGCCCCCGTCGCGTATCTGCAGAGGAGACAGGTACCCGACGGGGGCGCCGTCGTGCCCACCGAGACGGGCGCCCGAGCCCCGGACGATAGGGTCAGCCCGAGAACCTGGGCCACCGCAGCCCGACCGACGAGGAGCACCGAGCAATGAGCCTGCGCCTGAGGACGATCACCCGCGAGGAGCACCTCGCCTTCATCAGGAGCCGCGCCTCGGCCAGCCACATGCAGGTGCCGTCGTGGGGCGACGTGAAGGCCGAGTGGAAGTCCGAGTCGATCGGCTGGTTCGACGAGGCCAATCAGCTCGTCGGCGCCGGCCTGGTCCTCTACCGCCAGCTGCCCAAGCTCAAGCGCTACCTCGCCTACCTGCCCGAGGGCCCGGTCATCGACTGGTTCGACCGCGACCTCGACCGCTGGCTCTCCCCGATGCTGGCGCACCTCAAGTCGCAGGGCGCGTTCTCGGTGAAGATGGGCCCGCCGGTGGTGATCCGCCGCTGGAACGCCCCCACCATCAAGGAGGCCATCGCCGCCAAGCAGGCCAAGCGGCTGCGCGACGTCGAGGCCGACTGGTACGAGGCGCGCGCCTTCGAGGTGGCCGACCGGCTGCGCAAGGCCGGCTGGCTCCAGGGCGAGGACGGCGGCGCCGGCTTCGGCGACGTCCAGCCCCGCTACGTCTTCCAGGTACCGCTGGCCAACCGCTCGCTGGACGACATCCACAAGGGCTTCAACCAGCTCTGGCGCCGCAACATCAAGAAGGCCGAGAAGAGCGGCGTCGAGGTGGTCCAGGGCGGCTACGACGACCTGCCGATCTTCCACCAGCTCTACCTGGTCACCGCCGAGCGCGACAAGTTCACCCCGCGCCCGCTGGCGTACTTCCAGCGGATGTGGAAGGCCCTCGTCGCCGAGGACCCGAACCGCATGCGGCTCTACATCGCCTACCACGAGGGCGAGCCGCTGGCCGCGACCACGATGCTCGTGGTCGGCGAGCACGTCTGGTACTCCTACGGCGCCTCGGCCAACCACAAGCGCGAGGTCAAGCCGTCCAACGCCATCCAGTGGCGGATGATGCGCGACTCCTACGCCCTCGGCGGCGGGGTGTACGACCTGCGCGGCATCAGTGACACCCTGGACGAGGACGACCACCTGTTCGGTCTGATCCAGTTCAAGGTCGGCACCGGCGGCCAGGCGGCCGAGTACCTCGGCGAGTGGGACTTCCCGCTCAACAAGCTGCTGCACAAGGCCCTCGACCTCTACATGTCCCGCCGCTGAGGAGGCTGACCCGATGACGCTGTCGCTCTACCTCGACACCGAACGCTGGCGCAACCACCAGCGCTCCGTCCTCGCCGAGTTCCCCGGCCTGGTGCCGGTCGCCAAGGGGAACGGCTACGGCCTGGGCAACCACCGGCTGGCCGAGGAGGCGACGCTGCTGGGCACCGGGGTGCTCGCCGTCGGTACCGCGTACGAGGCGGCCGACGCCGCCGAGTGGTACGGCGGCGAGCTGCTGGTGCTCACCCCGTACCGGGTCGGCGAGGAGGTGCTCCCGCTGCCGCACGCCCGGGTGATCCGGACGGTGGCCCACGTGGACGCGCTGCGCGCGCTGCACGGCGCCCGGGTGGTGGTGGAGTGCATGACCACCATGCGCCGGCACGGCGTGAGCGCGGCCGACCTGCGCACCGTCGCCGCCGAGCTGGAGGGCGTCAGCTTCGAGGGCCTGGCGCTGCACCTGCCGATGGACCGCCCGGACGGCTCCAACCCGGTCGACGAGGTCGCGTACTGGGTGGACACCGCCCGGGCGGCCGGCATCCCGGTGCACACCGTGTTCGTCAGCCACCTCGGCCAGGCCGGCATGGACCAGCTGGCCCAGCGCTACCCGCAGACGGTCTTCCGGGCCCGGATCGGCACCCGCCTCTGGCTGGGCGACCACGCCGCGCTGGAGGTCCGGGCCACCGTCCTGGACGTCACCCCGGTGCAGAAGGGCGACCGCTACGGCTACCGCCAGCACCCGGCCCCCGCCGACGGCCACATCCTGGTGGTCGCCGGCGGCACCGCGCACGGCATCGGCCTGGAGGCGCCCAAGTACGTCGCGAGCATGGGCGCGCGGGCCAAGGGCATCGCCCGGGCCGGCCTGGCGACCGTCAACAAGACCAAGTCGCCGTTCCACTGGTCCGGCAAGCAGCTGTGGTTCGCCGAGCCGCCGCACATGCAGGTCTCGCTGCTCTACCTGGACGGGGAGACCAAGCCCCCGGCGATCGGCGAGGAGCTCGGTCTCCAGGTCCGGCACACCACCACGCACTTCGACCGCGTGGTGGACCGCTGATCCGGGCCTGACTAGGCCTTGTCGGCCGGTTCCGGCAGTGCGGGCTCGTCGAGCCACTGCTCGGGGCCGGCCGGCGCGTAGGCGGCGTAGCTCTCCTCCTCGCGCAGCCGGCGGGCGGTGCCCAGCACGGCCACGTCCGGGGCGTGGTCCAGCACCCCTCCGGAGGGGTCGTCGCTGCCGTCCCAGCGGACCGGGTCGTGGTCCGGGTGGAGGACGTCGCGGACCACCAGCACGACCAGGTAGAGCGTGCCCAGCAGGTGCAGCCCGATCGCGAAGTGGTACCAGCCCTCGCCGATCCCGTGCTGCTTGGTGCCGGTGACCAGGGCCAGGTGGGACCAGATGCCCAGGGTGTAGAGCACCTCGCAGGCCTGCCAGACCAGGAAGTCCCGCCAGCGCGGCCGGGCCAGCACCGCGAGCGGCAGCAGCCAGAGCGCGTACTGCGGCGAGTACACCTTGTTGGCCAGCACGAACAGCGCGACCACCAGGAAGGCCAGCTGGGCGAAGCGCGGCCGGCGCGGGGCCGAGAAGCCGAGCCACGCTATGGCCAGGCAGCCCAGCACCATCAGCACGCCGATGTAGACGTCGAGGTCGGCCAGGGCGGCGCCGCGGCGCTGCATCAGGATCAGCCAGAACGAGCCGTAGTCCTCGCCGCGGTGCTTGCTGAACACGTAGAAGGTCGACCAGCCCCGCCAGTTGGCCAGCATGATCGGCAGGTTGACCAGCAGCCAGGAGCCGACCGCGCCGCCCAGCATCACCCGGAACTCCCGCCACCGGCCGGCCCGCCAGCAGAGCACCAGCAGCGGGCCGATCAGCAGCAGCGGATAGAGCTTGGCCGCGGTGGCCAGGCCGATGAAGACGCCGGCCCAGCCCGGTCGGGCACCGGCCCACCAGGCCATCGCCACGGCGGTCAGGGCGACCGCGAGCAGGTCCCAGTTGACGGTGCCGTTGAGCAGCAGCACGGGGGCGAGGGCGAACATCAGGGCGTCCCACGGGCGGCGCCGGTGGGTGCGCGTGAGCGCGACCACGGCGACCACGGCGCAGGCCATCAGCATCCCGGCGTTGATCGCCCAGAACCACTGCTCCTGGCTCTGCTGGTCCCCGCCGCCCGGCGTCAGCCAGGCCGCGACCTGCATGAACAGGCCGGTCAGCACCGGGTACTCCAGGTACTGGAGGTCCCCCGAGGATCCCGGGATGCGGTCCACGTACGGGTGCAGCCCGGCCGCGAAGCCGCGTCCGGAGAACAGGTGCGGGACGTCGCTGTAGCACGCGTGGATGTACTGCGGCGAGCCCGGCTGGAACCAGGCCTGCTCGTAGCAGGGCAGCTTCTGCACCATGCCGAGCACCGACACCACGATCACCGCGAGCGCCAGGAACCGCGCCGGGACCCACCAGGAGACGCCGAGCAGCGCCCGGCGGCCCGGGGGCCCGCCGAACACCTCGCTGCCGGCCGCCGCCACCGGATCCTCGTCGGCCGGGACGACCACGGTGTTGGCCGGCGGCGCGGCCGTGGCGACGGCTGCCGGGGGGGGCCCTGCGGCGGCGCCGGCCCCGACCGGGCCGGCGGTTTCGTCACGATCGCTCGACGTCATGCCGGACATCCTGCCGCACCGATCCCGTCCGGACGAGGAGGACCCCGCAACGGTCCGCGCCCCCGCACGGCGGTCGCGGCCGCCAATCGTGGCGAAAACGGCGGTGGTCCGGACGAAAGCGGCGGCCGGTCCGCGGGGCGGCCGCCGACCGTACGGGACCGGCGTCCGCCCGTACGAGAACGGCGGTGGCGGCCCTCCGAGGAGGACCGCCACCGCCGTTCCGGGTTCCGCCGGGACCGGGCTACTGCCCGGACGCGCCCTGCAGCCCGCCGGTGCTGCTCGGGGTGGGCTTGCCACCGCCGCCGCCCGGCGGACGCCCGCCGCCGTTGCCGCCGGACGGAGTGGTCTCCGTCGGGCCGGGCGTCTGGCAGCCGAACGGTGGCAGCAGACAGCTGTTGCTCGGGTGCGGGTCCTTGGTCGGCTTGGTGCTCGGCTGGTCGCCGGGGCAGTCCACGCCGGGCACGCAGGTCTGGGTGGGCTGCGGCTGGACCGGCGGCTGCGGCGCCTGCGACTGCTGCTGCGCCGGGGCCGACGCGGTGTCGGTCGCGGTCGGGGTCGCCGACGGCGAGTTCGTGGACGGCGCTCCGGAGGAGTCCACCTCGGTGCCGACCGGCTGCGGGGTCGGGAAGTCCATCTTCTTCTCGTTGGCCAGCGCGGCCTTCATGTACCGGGTGAAGACGTCGGTCGGGATGTCACCACCGTGGATGGACTCCTTGCCGCCGGTCCCGTTGAGCGACTGCCGCTCGTGCTTCGTCGGGTCCTCGCGCCACATCGCGACGCTGGTCGCCAGCTGCGGGGTGTAGCCGACCCACCAGGCCGACTTGTTCTGGTCGGTGGTACCGGTCTTGCCGGCCACCGGGCGGCCCAGGTCCTTGGTCTTCTTGCCGGTGCCGTTCACCGCCACGTTCACCAGGACGTCGGTGACGTTGTCGGCGACGGCCGGCTCCAGCGCGACCTTGGCCTCCTTCTTGCCGAAGCCCGGCCGCTCCACCCCGCTCACCTCGACCTTGGTGACCGAGTAGGGCTCGGCCTCCTTGCCGCTGGCCGCGAGGGTGCCGTAGGCGGTGGCCATCCGGATCGGGCTGATGGTGGAGGTGCCGAGCGGGAAGGTCGCCGTCTTCGGGTCGGCGAGGCTCTCCTTCTTGACGCCCATCTGCACCGCGATGTCGGCCACGCTCTGGCCGCCCACGTCCTGGTTGAGCTGGACGAAGGGCACGTTGTACGAGAACTGCATGGCCTGCCGCAGCGAGACGTAACCGCGCTTGCCCGAGTCCTCGTTCTTCTGCCGGTACGGCTTGCCGTCGTCGCCGATCACCAGCGAGCCGTCCGGCTTGCGGATCTCGGACATGTCGTCGGCGAGGTAGCGGCTGTCGGCGTTGATCCGCTTCGGCTTGCCCTTGTCGTCCTTCGCCGTCATCACGCCGGTCTGCATCGCGGTGGCCAGCACGAAGGGCTTGAAGGTCGAGCCGACCTGGACGCCGGTGGCGTCGGCGTTGTTGTCGAAGTGGCCGTTCTCCACGCCGTCGCCGCCGTAGAGGGCGACGATCGCGCCGTCGCCGGGGCGGATGCTGGCGGAGCCGAACTGGATGTTGGTGTCGTTGTCGGGCCGCTTCTGCGGGTTGAGGTTCTCCGCCTTGACGTCGTCGACGGCCTTCTTCAGGGCGTCGACCTTGTCCTTCTCGAAGGTGGTGTAGATCTTCAGGCCGCCGCGGTCGATCATCTGCTGGGTGATCGTCTTGTCGGTGGCCAGCACGTACTTGTTGGCGGTGTCGACCAGGTAGCTGATCTCACCGTTCATGTTGGAGCTGGGCTTCTGCGGGACCGGGTCCGGGAACACGTTGCACTTGGCGCGCTCGTCCGGGGTGATGGCCTTGGTGTCCACCATCTGGTCGAGGATCCAGTTCCACCGGCCCTGGGACCGTTCCTTGTTGTCCGGGTTGGTGGGGTCGTAGTACGTCGCGCCCTTGAGCAGTCCGGCCAGCATGGCGCTCTGGCAGACGTTCAGGTCCTTGGCGTCGATCCCGTAGTACGCCTGGGCCGCCGCCTGGGCACCGTTCGCACCGCGGCCGAACCAGCTGGTGTTCAGGTAGCCGGTGAGGATGTCCTCCTTGCTCTTGTCCTGGTTGATCTTCAGCGTGATGAAGAACTCCTTCACCTTCCGGCTCAGGGTCTGCTCCTGGCTCAGGTAGGCGTTCTTCACGTACTGCTGGGTGATCGTCGAGGCGCCCTGGGTCTCGCCGCCCTTCGCCATGAGGTAGACGGCGCGGAGCATGCCCTTGGGGTCGATGCCGTGGTCGGTCTTGAAGCTCTTGTTCTCCGCGGCGATGACGGCGTTCTGGAGGTTGGGGCTGATGTCCTTGAGCTCGACGATCTGACGGTTGGTCTGACCCTTGCGGGTCATCTCGGTGCTGTCGGCCCAGTAGTAGATCGTGTTCTGGTCCTTCACCAGCTCGTTCAACGACGGGACCTTGGTGGTCTGGTACAGGTAGAACACCAGGCCCACGAAGCAGCCGAAGACCAGCAGGAAGCCGCTCAGCCACTGCTTCCAGGACGGCAGCCAGCGCCGCACGCCGGTCTTGCCGAACCGCGGGTAGTCGATGAAGCGCTTCTTGCCGGGGCCGGAGGCCGCGGCGGCGGAAGCGGAGGCCGCGGCGTCACCGCGCCGGCCGCCCCCCTTGCCCTTCTTCTGGGCAGCCTTGCGCATCTCCGCACGCGTCATCCGGGGCTGCTGCGCGGTCTCCCTCACCCCCGAGGGACGCCTGCCGCCGACACCGTCCGAGCGCAGCTCATCGGGCCCCGGGCCATCGCCCCGACGGCCGCCGCCTCCCGGGGGCTGCTGCCCGTCACCGCCCGGGTTGGGCGTCCTTCGCCGTCGCTCGCTCATCTTCCAGCCACTCCTCGCCAGGCGTTTCCAGCCTGAAGGCAGGGTTCACGTCCGATGCCCGCCAACCGCCCTGATCCCGGAGGTGGTCCTCGTGCACACGCGACAGCGTACGCAGCACGGATATACAACTAATCGGACATCAGTTGCCAATGCCCGCAAAACGGCAACAGATCATTACACGCCCGTTGCCAACGCCGACCGCGCGTCGGCTTGTGATCACATTCACGCGCGCCCCTCTTGCCGGTTCCAGGGGTCGGGTTTACTGTTCTCGATATATCGAGCCGATACATCGAAGCGGAATACCGCCGGATGCAGCGGCCGGAAGGACGCCGAGCGGGAGGGAGGACAGCGGCAGTGGGCCGACGCTCAGGAGTGCTGGAGTTCGCCGTCCTCGGACTGCTCCACGACGCCCCCATGCACGGCTACGAGCTGCGCAAGCGGCTGAACATCCTGCTCGGAACGTTCCGGGCGCTCTCCTACGGAACGCTCTACCCCTGCCTGAAGAGCCTGGTCGCCCAGGGCTTCCTGGTCGAGGACAACCCCGACGTCGAGTACGTCCCGGCCACCGCGCTCAACGGCAAGCGGTCCAAGATCGTCTACCGGCTCTCCGCCGAGGGGAAGCAGCGCTTCGAGGAGCTGCTCGCCGACTCCGGCCCGGACGCCTGGGAGGACGAGCACTTCGGCGTGCACTTCGCCTTCTTCGGTCAGACCGACCGGGCCGTGCGGATGCGCGTCCTGGAGGGGCGCCGCAGCCGGCTGGAGGAGCGGCTGGAGCGGATGCGCAACTCACTGGCCCGCGCCCGCGAGCGGTTCGACGACTACACCGTCGAACTCCAGCGGCACGGACTGGAGTCGGTGGAGCGCGAGGTCCGCTGGCTCAACGAGCTGATCGAGACCGAGCGGTCCAACCGCACCGGCCGGACCGGCCCCGACAACGGCGCCGGCACCGCCGACCCCCGCAAGACTTCGGACGGCCGTGGCCGGGAGGACGGGTCCCAGGACCCGCCGCCCGGGCCGCCGTACGACCGCCCGGGGCGCTCCGCCCAGGAGCGCTGACACCGCGCCAGCCCTGTGCCGCGCGGCAGGATTGGGCGCCTCGCGCCCGTACATGCAGTCATCGAAGAAGCAGGACGAGTTCCGCCGACCCCGGCGGTCCTCATGAGATCACAGGGAGCAACCGGAATGGGTTCGGTTCGCGTAGCCATCGTGGGCGTGGGCAACTGCGCCGCGTCGCTGGTGCAGGGTGTCGAGTACTACAAGGACGCCGACCCGGCCGGCAAGGTCCCCGGCCTGATGCACGTCCAGTTCGGCGACTACCACGTCGGTGACGTGGAGTTCGTCGCCGCCTTCGACGTCGACGCCAAGAAGGTCGGCTTCGACCTGGCCGACGCCATCGGCAACAGCGAGAACAACACCATCAAGATCTGCGACGTGCCGCCGACCGGTGTGACCGTCCAGCGCGGCCACACCCTCGACGGTCTGGGCAAGTACTACCTGGAGACCATCGAGGAGTCGGACGAGGCCCCGGTCGACGTCGTCCAGGTCCTGAAGGACCAGCAGGTCGACGTCCTGGTCTGCTACCTGCCCGTCGGTTCCGAGGACGCGGCGAAGTTCTACGCCCAGTGCGCCATCGACGCCAAGGTCGCCTTCGTGAACGCCCTGCCGGTGTTCATCGCGGGCACCAAGGAGTGGGCGGACAAGTTCACCGAGGCCGGCGTGCCGATCGTCGGTGACGACATCAAGTCCCAGGTCGGCGCGACCATCACGCACCGCGTGATGGCCAAGCTGTTCGAGGACCGCGGTGTCATCCTCGAGCGCACCATGCAGCTGAACGTCGGCGGCAACATGGACTTCAAGAACATGCTCGAGCGCGAGCGCCTGGAGTCCAAGAAGATCTCCAAGACCCAGGCCGTCACCTCGCAGATCCGCGACCGCGAGCTGGGCGCCAAGAACGTCCACATCGGCCCCTCGGACTACGTGGCCTGGCTGGACGACCGCAAGTGGGCCTACGTCCGCCTGGAGGGCAAGGCCTTCGGCGACGTCCCGCTGAACCTGGAGTACAAGCTGGAGGTCTGGGACTCCCCGAACTCCGCCGGTGTCATCATCGACGCCGTGCGCGCCGCGAAGATCGCCAAGGACCGCGGCATCGGTGGCCCGATCCTGTCGGCCTCCTCGTACTTCATGAAGTCCCCGCCGGTGCAGTACTTCGACGACGAGGCCCGCGAGAACGTCGAGAAGTTCATCCGCGGCGAGGTCGAGCGCTGAGTCGCTGACCGACTCCGGTCACGGAAGGGGCCCACGGTCTTCGGATCGTGGGCCCTTCACGTTCCCGCAGCCAATGTTTCACGTGAAACAACGGCCGGTTCCATGGCACTCTGGGCACGTGGCGATCACCGAGAACGGCAGCACCCACCAGTCCGCGCACCGTGCCACGCTCCTCGGCCTGTTGAAGGGCCGCGACTTCCGGCGGCTGCTGACCGCCCGGGTGCTCTCCCAGCTCTCGGACGGCGTCTTCCAGGTCTCGCTCGCCGCGTACGTGGTGTTCTCCCCCGAGAAGCAGTCCTCCCCCGCCGACATCGCCTCGGTGCTGGCCGTGATGCTGCTGCCGTTCTCGGTGATCGGCCCGTTCGCGGGCGTGCTGCTGGACCGCTGGCGCCGCCGCCAGGTGCTCTACTTCGGTAACCTGGCCCGCTTCGGGCTGGGCCTGGGCACCGGCGCGCTGCTGCTGGTGGAGGCGCCGACCTGGCTGTTCTTCGCCTCGGCCCTGCTGGTCACCGCGCTCAACCGGTTCATCCTGGCCGGTCTGTCCGCCGCCCTGCCCCGGGTCGTGGAACAGGACCAGCTGGTCACCGCCAACGCCCTCTCCCCCACCCTCGGGACGGTGGCCGCCGCCTCCGGCGGGGGCGTCGGCTTCCTGCTGCACCAGCTGATGGCGCCCGGGCCGAGGGCCGACGCCGCCCTGGTCGCGGTGGCCGCGCTGCTCTACCTCTCGGCCGCGCTGGCCGCCCGCCGGATGGACCCGGACCTGCTCGGCCCGGAGCAGCACGAGGACCGCACCCGGCTCGGCCAGGCGCTGGTCCGGGCCGCCGTCGAACTCGGCGCCGCGGTGCGCCACCTGGTCCGGGACTGCCGGCCCGCCGTGCACGCGCTGGCCGCCGTCACCGCGGCCCGGTTCTGCTACGGCGTGCTGATCGTGGTCGTGGTGATGCTCGCCCGGTACACCTTCAACGACCCGACCGACAGCGCGGCCGGGCTGGTCACCCTCGGCCAGGCGGTCGGCCTGTCCGCCGCCGGGTTCTTCGTGGCCGCGCTGATCAGCCCCTGGTGCACCCGTCGGCTGGGTCTGGCCGGGTGGATGACGGTCTGCCTGGTCGCTCCGGTGGTCTTCGTCCCGGCGCTGGGCCTGAGCTTCACGCTGGTGCCCTGCCTGCTCGCCGCCCTGCTGCTCGGGGTGGTCACCCAGGGCACCAAGATCTGTGCCGACACGGTGGTGCAGGAGTCGGTCGAGGACGAGTACCGGGGCCGGGTCTTCGCCATCTACGACGTGCTGTTCAACGTCGCCTTCGTGGCCGCCGCCCTGGTCACGGCGCTGGTACTGCCGCTGTCCGGACGCTCGGTCGCGGTGGTGCTCGGGGTCGCCGGGGTATACGCGCTGACGGCGGTCCTCTACCTGCGCTCCGCCCGCCGGAGCCCGCTCCCCCGGTGACCAGGCCTCCTGCCTGCCGCCGGGGGCTCACGGCCGACGACGTCCGTCCGACTCGCTAAGGTACTCGGGCCTGTCGCAACGACAGAACACTGTCTCGGGGGACGAACTGATGAGCACACCGCCCAATCCCTACGGACCGGTCCCGGCGGGCCCGCCCGCGCCGGCACCCTACGGGGCACCCGTTCCCCCGCCGGCCGCGGCGTACGGACCGCCGCCGGCCTACGGACAGCCCGTGCCGCCGCCCCCGGCCGGCTACGGCCCCCCGCCCGGTCAACCGCCCTACGGACAGCAGCCGTACGGACAGCAGCCCTACGGACAGCCGGCCCCAGGACCGTACGGGCAGCAGCCGCCCCCCGGGCCGTACGGCCACCCGCAGCCCACGGCGGCGGTACCGCCCGCACCGCCCGCCAAGAAGGGCATCCGCTCCAAGCTGCGGATCGTCGGGCTGGTCGGCGGCTGCGTGGCGCTCGCGGTGGGCTACTTCGTGGCCGGACCGAGCGTCAGCAGCGCCAAGCCCGGCGACTGCGTGCGGGCCGGCGGCTCCCGTGACGTCGAGATCGTCAAGTGCGCTGACACCAAGGCGAATTACCGGGTACTCGCGAAGTTCGAGGGCACCACGGACGTGACCCGCTGCCAGCAGACGCCGCAGACCACGAGCGCGGTCTCGGGCAAGAGCGGCCGCCGCTGGAACAAGAAGCGGTACGTGCTCTGCCTCGGCCCGATGGCGCCCGCCACCACCGGCGTCCCGCCGGTGAAGAAGTCCTGAACTCGTCCGCCTCATCCTTTCCCGGGGGACCTCCTTGTCCGCTCCGCCTCCGCCCCAGATGCCGTACGGTCCGCCACCGGGCGACGGCAACCCGTACGCCTCCGGCGGCTCCTACGGCGCCCCGCCGCCCCCTCCGCCGCCGCCCGGGTACGGCTACCCGGGCGCCCCGCCGTCCTCTCCGCCACCGCCCGGGTACGGCTACCCGGGCGCCCCGCCGCCGCCCGAGCAGCCGTACGGCGTCCAGCCCCCGCCCGGCGCCTACGGCTACGGCTACCCGCCGCCCCCGGCGGACGGGACCACCTGCCGCTTCTGCGGCGGCTACCCGGCGGTCAACGCCACCGTCCGCGGCCACCAGGGCCTGATCATCGCCTACCGGATGCTGCGGATGACCGGCCCGTTCTGCCACACCTGCGGAACGGCGACGGTGCGCGACATGTCGGCCCGGACGCTGGTCCAGGGCTGGTGGAGCCTGATCTCCTGGCTGCTGACCCCGATCACGCTGCTGCTGAACCTCGGGCCGCACCACAAGTTCAAGCGGCTGCCCCCGCCCGTCCCGGGCAGCCACGGCCCGCAGCTCGACCCGGGCGTCCCGCTGACCGGCCGGCCGCACATCGCGATGCTGCTGGTGCCGGCCTCGCTGGCGGTCGTCGTGGTGCTGGCCGCGACCGGGGTGCTCGGCCCGAAGAAGGACGACCCGGTCGCCGACCCGACGCCGACCTCCACGGTGCTGACCTTCTCCCCCAGGCCGCTGCCGATGCCGACCCACACGCCGCCGGTCATCCCCTCGCCGACCTTCACGCTCCCGCCGGTCACCACGCCGAGCGACTCGGACAGCAAGGTGGACTCGGCCAACCCCGGGGACTGCCTGCGCAACGCGAACGGCACCAGCGAGACCACCGACACCAACCCGAAGATCACCGTGGTGCCCTGCACCGACGCCAAGGCGCAGTACAAGATCGTCTACAAGTACCTCGCCACCTCCGACGAGAAGGTCTGCGAGAAGCAGCCGAAGTCGGACAGCTGGTACACCAGCAAGCACCCCAACCTCGCGGCCCTGGACTACGTGCTCTGCCTGAAGCAGCTCAAGTAGCCCGGCACGGACGAGGGGTGGCCCCGGCACTCGGCCGGGGCCACCCCTCCCGTCGTCTCCGGAGCCGCGTCCCGGGCCGTGCCCGGGAACCCGCGGCCGGGCTCAGCCCTGCTGCCCGGCCCACCAGGCCCGCAGCGCCACGACCGCCTCGTCGTGCTCCATCGGGCCGTGCTCCAAGCGGAGTTCGAGCATGTGCTTGTACGCCTTGCCGACCTGCGGGCCGGGCCTGAGGCCGAGCAGCTCCATGATCTGGTTGCCGTCCAGCGCCGGGCGGACCGCGTCCAGCTCCTCCTGCTCCTTCAGCTCGCCGATCCGCGTCTCCAGGCCGTCGTAGGTGCGGGAGAGCGCGGCCGCCTTCTTCTTGTTGCGGGTGGTGCAGTCGGAGCGGGTCAGCTTGTGCAGGCGCTCCAGCAGCGGCCCGGCGTCGGTGACGTAGCGGCGCACCGCGGAGTCGGTCCACTCGCCGCCGCCGTAGCCGTGGAAGCGCAGGTGCAGCTCGACCAGGCGCGAGACGTCCTCGGTGAGCTCCTTGGAGTACTTGAGGTCGCGCATCCGCTTGCGGGTCATCTTGGCGCCGACCACCTCGTGGTGGTGGAAGGAGACCCGGCCGTCCGACTCGAAGCGGCGGGTGCGCGGCTTGCCGATGTCGTGCAGCAGCGCGGCCAGCCGCAGGGTGAGGTCCGGGCCGTCCTGCTCCAGGTCGATGGCCTGCTCCAGGACGGTCAGCGAGTGCTCGTAGACGTCCTTGTGCCGGTGGTGCTCGTCCCGCTCCAGCCGCAGCGCGGGCAGCTCGGGCAGCACGTGCTCGGCGAGCCCGGTGTCGACCAGCAGCCGCAGGCCCTTCACCGGGTGCGCGGCCAGCAACAGCTTGTTCAGCTCGGCCTGGATCCGCTCGGCGGAGACGATGGTGAGCCGCTCGGCCATCGCCGTCATCGCGGCGACCACCTCGGGCGCCGGGTCGAAGTCCAGCTGGGCGGCGAAGCGGGCGGCCCGCATCATCCGCAGCGGGTCGTCGGAGAAGGACTCCTCGGGGGTGGCGGGGGTGCGCAGCACCCGGGCCTCCAGGTCCTCCAGGCCGTGGTGCGGGTCGACGAAGCCGCGGCCGGGCAGGTCCACGGCCATCGCGTTGACCGTGAAGTCCCGGCGGACGAGGTCCTGCTCGATGGTGTCGCCGTAGCTGACCTCGGGCTTGCGCGAGGTGCGGTCGTACGCCTCGGAGCGGTAGGTGGTGATCTCGATCAGGAAGGAGCCCTCGGGGGTGTCCTTGCGGGCGCCGACCGTGCCGAAGGCGATGCCGACGTCCCAGACCGCGTCCGCCCAGCCCTTGACCAGCTTGAGCACCTGCTGCGGCCGGGCGTCGGTGGTGAAGTCCAGGTCGTTGCCGAGCCGGCCGAGCAGCGCGTCCCGGACGGAGCCGCCGACCAGCGCCAGCCGGTGACCGGCCGCCTGGAACCGGCCGGCGATCTCGTCGGCGACCGGAGACACCCGCAGCAGCTCTTGGAGGCCGCGGGTCTGGGCCTCGCTCAGGCCTGGGACGACCTGGACGGCGGTGCTGGAACGGTCGGTGCGCGCGGTGGGCTCATTGGCAGTGGACACGGCTCACAAGGGTACGTGCCCCGACAGGTCAACCGCCCGCGCGTTCTGGGCGTCTCACCCCACAGCCCGCAACACTGCACCGCGGGCTGCATCGTTACCATGCCGGTGGACGAGTCTCGGGCACCGGACTGGGGATGCGGTGTCGCGCGCCGCCACCGCCCGCGGTAACCCCCGCGGCGACGGTGCGGCGACGGCGTCGGGCGCAGAGTTCCAAGAGCAGGCGAAGAGCGTCCGGCGGACCGCGCCGGACGGACACCATCAGCAGCGAGAACGATCGAGAACGGCGAGGGCGAAGCGAGTGAGTGAGCCGGCACGGCACTCGGGCCTGGGGGCGCACCGACAGCCTGGAGGGGCCGAGCGCCCCGCCGACGGGCGTCATCCGGCCCGCCGGGCGCGCCGTGCGGTCCTGCGGGCCGCCGCCGCGTGCGCGGCCGCCCTGACCCTCTTCACGGCCTCCCCGGCCGGTGCGCTGCCCGCCGGCGGCAACGTCCGGCCGGCCGCCGACTCCACCGCCACGGCCGAGTACCCGGTGGTGATGACCATCGATGCGCTGAGCCCGCAGGTGGCCACCCCGAACGGCACCGTGACGATCACCGGGCAGGTCACCAACGCCGGCAAGTCGGCGGTCAGGGGCGCCCACGCCGCCGTCCGCAAGCCGTACTCCGGCAAGCCGCTGGACCGGCGCAGCGACCTGGCCAACGTGGCCGACCGCACCACGCCGGACAGCAAGGACGGCGTGGAGCTGGACAGCCCCCAGTACGCCCTGCCGGAGCTGAACCCGGGGCAGAGCCAGCCGTACACCCTGAGCGTCGCGGTGAACGAGCTCGGGCTCTCCTCGAGCGGCGCGTACGAGCTCGCGGTGGACGCCTGGGGCGGGACGGCCGACAACCCGCGCGACCGCGCCCTCGGCATCGCCCGGACCTTCCTGCCGTACAACCCGGGCGGCGCCGAGGCGCAGCCGACGAAGGTCGCCACGATCTGGCCGCTGGTGCACCCGCCGGTGGTGGCCGCCCAGACCAGCAGCGACAGCAACGACCAGACGGTCTCGGTGCTGCGCGACGACAGCCTCGCCACCGAGTTCGCCCCGGGCGGCCGGCTGTACGAGCTGGTCGACACCGGCGCCAAGCTGAACGGCCTGACCTGGGTGATCGACCCGGACCTGCTGGACGCCGCGCTCGCGATGACCAAGGCCTACCGGGTGCAGAAGCCGGGCACCGAGGCGGCGGGCAAGTCCGCCAAGGACGACAACACCGTCCAGGTGCCCGCCTCGGCCGCCGCCGTCGCCTGGCTGGACAAGCTGCGGGCCGCCGTCGCCAAGCCGGGCAGCCAGGTCGTCTCGCTGCCGTACGCCGACCCGGACCTCGCCTCGATCGCCCACAACGGCTCCGACCTGGCCGGGATGACCACCGCGCTGAGCAAGGCCGCCACCGCCGGCCGGCTCACCGTCGAGGGCCGGCTCTCGGTGGACACCCGCGCGGACGTCGCCTGGCCGTACCAGGGCTACCTCGACCAGCAGATCGCCTCCCTCGCCCAGCAGTCGGGCAGCGGCCTGGTGCTGGTCAACGGCGAGAGCATGCCGGAGCCGGACTCGCTCAACTACACCCCGACCGCGGTCCGTCCGATCGGCAACGGGCAGAGCGCCGTGGTGGCCGACGAGACCGTCTCCGCGCTCTTCAACCGGGACCTGAGCAGCCCGCAGGTGCAGACCGACACCAGCCAGCGCTTCCTCGCCGAGACCTTCACGATCACCCACGAGCAGCCGCAGAACCAGCGCGGCCTGCTGGTCCTGCCGCCGCGCGACCTGAGCGCCGCCGGCGCCAAGGCGCTGGCGAACGCCCTGCAGACGGCGGACGGCAAGTGGATCTCCTCGGTCAAGCTGGACGTGGTGGCCCAGTCCGCGGCCGACCCGAAGGCCAACACCGCCGTCCCGGCGCCCACCGACTACCCGACCCAGGCCCGCGCCTCGGAGCTCCCGGCGGCCGACCTGAGCCGCACCGACGGGATCCAGCACGACCTGGACACCCTGATGCGGGTGCTCACCCTGCCGCAGCGGGTGCGCGGCCCGTTCAGCGCGGCGATGGCCCGCTCGCTGTCCACCGAGTGGCGCACCCAGCCGCCCGCCGGGAGCAGCTACCGCGCCGGCGTCACGGCGTACCTGAAGGAGCTGACCAAGGCCGTCCAGGTGCCGCCGAAGAAGCTGGTCACGCTGGCCGGCGACACCGGGCTGCTCCAGGTCAGCGTCCGCAACGACCTGACCCAGACGGTCACCAACCTGAAGCTGGTGCTCACCTCGGGCCAGCCGAACAGGCTGCGGGTGAGCAAGGAGGAGGAACTGGTCCTCCCGGCCTCGCAGAGCGTGACCCTGCGCTTCAACGCCGAGGCGCACAACAACGGGCCGATCGCGATGACCGCCCAGCTGTGGACCACCGGCCCCGACTCCCGCCCGTACGGCGAGCCGCAGCAGTTCATAGTGGACGTCACCTCGGTGACCAACGGCGTGCTGTACGTCTTCGCGGGCGCCGGCGTCCTGCTGCTGCTGGCGGCGCTGCGCTTCGTGCGCCAGCGCAAGCGGCGCGGCGGGCAGCCGCACGAGGACGGCGACCAGCCGGTCGGCGACGCCCCGGCCGGGGGCGACGGCGGAGCGGCGGCCACCGCCGCGCAGGCCCCGGTGGAGGAGGCCGAGCGGGACCCGGCGGCGGAATCCGTCGCGGACCCGACCGGGGCCCCGGCACCGGACGGCGCCGAGGGGGCGGGGGACACCCCCGGTGACGGTCCTGCGCAGACACCGCGTGGCAGCAGCCCGGATGGCCGGGATCGGGCCGCCGGTGATGAGAAGGTTGGTCCTTGATACCGCCGATCCCCCGCACCGCCGGGCCGGCCTCCCCCCACGACAGCGAAGAGGTGACATGACCGGGCGCAGCGAGGAGCGGCCGCCGGGCCGCGGTGAGAGCCGGCCGGGCGCCGAGTCGCCGTCCGGCGACTGGTACGTGGCCGACACCTACGCCCAGGACCCGTACGCGGCGGACGCGTACGGGCACCCGCAGGACGGCCAGGACCCGTACGGTCTGCGGGCCGGTCGGCCCGCCGCGCCCCAGCCGCCGGCCGCCGCGTACGACGTGCCGCCGCAGCTGCCGCCGCAGGGCGGCGGCTACCCGACGCCGGTGCCGCCGGCCCCGTACCAGGCTCCGGAGCACTTCACCGCTCCGGAGCACTTCACGGCCCCGGTGCCGCCCGTGCAGCCCGGCTGGGACGCCCCGGCGCAGGCCGCCTGGCCGCAGGAGCCCGCGCAGGCCGCCGGTGGCCACTGGGGTGGTGCCGAGCAGCCCCGGCCGCAGTGGCAGCCGGGCCCGGCGCACGCCGGCTGGGACTCCGAGACCACCGAGTACGTCGGGGTGGACGCGCTGTTCGGCGGCCGCCAGGCGCAGGCCGCCGCCCAGCCGCCGGTCCCGCAGCCCGCCCCCCAGCAGGTCCAGCCGACCGCCCCGCCGACCGGCCCGGCGTCGTACCCGCCGGCGGGCGGCTACCCGGGGCAGCCCCAGCACGGCGGCGCCCCGGGCGGACAGCACCACTTCGTGCCGCCGATCGAGTTCGACCCGCCGCTCTCCGAGGAGGAGGCCACCATGCAGGTGGCCGCCGTCGCGGTGCCCCCGGCGGTCGAGCCGCTCGCGGACCTCGCGGCCGAGGAGCGGGCCGCCGAGCAGGCGCCCGCGCCCGCCGCCGAGCCCGTCAAGGCGGGCGGCGGCAAGGTCTCCAGCCTGCTGAACTCCAGCGCGATCATGGCGGCCGGCACGCTGGTCTCCCGCGGCACCGGCTTCGTCCGGACCATGGTGATCACCGCGGCCATCGGCGTCGGCGTGATGGGCGACTCGTACAACGCCGCGAACACCCTGCCGACCCTGCTGTACATCCTGATCGGCGGCGGCGCGCTGAACGCGGTCTTCGTGCCGCAGCTGGTGCGCAGCATGAAGAACGACGAGGACGGCGGCACCGCGTACGCCAGCCGGCTGCTCACCCTGGTGATGGTCGGGCTCGGCGGCGTGGTCTTCCTGGCCGTGCTCGGGGCACCCGTGCTGGTGCAGCTGATCGCCCACCCGATGATGGCCAACCCGGAGCGCGCCGAGACCACGGTCGCGATGGCCCGCTACTGCCTGCCGGCCATCTTCTTCATGGGCATCCACGTGGTGATGGGGCAGATCCTCAACGCCCGCGGCCGCTTCGGCGCGATGATGTGGACCCCGGTCCTGAACAACATCGTGGTGATCTTCACCTTCTCCGCCTACATCTGGGTCTACGGCGGGTTCGGCACCACCCACGTCACCCCGGAGGGCGTCTCCCCCGAGGGCGTGCGGCTGCTCGGCATCGGCACCCTGGTCGGCCTGGTCGTCCAGGCGCTGTCGATGATCCCGTACCTGCGGGCCGCCGAGTTCCGCTTCCGTCCCCGCTTCGACTGGCGCGGCCACGGCCTGGGCAAGGCCGCCCGGCTGGCCAAGTGGACGTTCTTCTTCGTCCTCGCCAACCAGGCCGGCTACCTGGTGATCACCCAGCTGTCCACCAAGGCGGGCGACGCCGCCGCGGCGGCCGGCCACGGCGGCGTCGGCCTGGCCGCGTTCTCCAACGCCCTGCTGATCTGGCAGCTGCCGCAGGCCGTGATCACCGTCTCGATCATGAGCGCGGTGCTCCCCCGGCTCTCCCGGGCGGCGGCCGACGAGGACGCCGGCGCGGTGCGCGACGACATCTCCTACGGTCTGCGCACCACCGCGGTGGCGGTCGTCCCGGCGGCCTTCCTGTTCCTGTCGCTCGGGCCGGTGATCGGCCGGACGATCTACGCGGTCGGCGGCAACGACACCGTCCTGAACGACGCCACCAACGTCGGTCTGATGCTCTCCGCCTTCGCGCTGGGCCTGGTCCCCTACTCCGCCCAGTACGTGATGCTGCGCGGTTTCTACGCCTACGAGGACACCCGCACGCCGTTCTCCAACACCGTCTGGGTCGCGGCCTGCCAGGCCGGCTTCGCGCTGCTGTGCTGGCTGGTGCTGCCCGCCGAGTGGACGGTGGTCGGCCTCGCCTTCGGCTACGGCCTCGCCTACGCCGTCGGAGTGACGGTCGCGATGCCGAAGCTGAAGAAGCGGATCGGCGGGCTGGACACCAAGCGGATCGGCCGGACCTACAGCCGGCTGGCCGCCGCCTGCGTCCCGGCCGCCCTGGTCGGCCTCGGCGCCAGCCTGGGCGTCCAGCAGGTGCTCGGCGGCTGGGCGGGCAGCGTGGCGGCGCTGGTCGTGGCCGGCGGCCTCCAGCTGGCGGTCTTCGTGCTCATCGCGAAGCGTCTGCGGATCGAGGAGTTGAACTCCATGCTGGGGATGGTCCGCGGCCGACTGGGCCGCTGACCGTCCGACCACCGGCCGGACGAGCGGGCGCCCTGACCGGGCGTCAACCGGAGCAGGCAGCTCCGCCGCTCGTCCGGCCGAGTGCTGGGGCACCGGTTGGTTCGGGTCCGCCCGACCGCCGGATGGCGACCCGGTGTCGGATCTGCACCACATCTCTCCACCCCCGTGCAACCGAGCGGACGCCTCAGCGGTCGTACCCGGTGGAGAAGAGTGGGCACAATTGTCCTGGAGCGCAGGGCTGCCGACCCTCGGGCTCCAGCGACTCTCTCAGGCCGGGGCGACACAAGGGGAGGCAGGACCACGGTGGCTGATGGCACCAAGGCGGTCGTCGACACGTCAGCAGCTGACGCGGCGACGGACGAGGCCGCGCTGGCTGCGGCGATCGACGGGCTCGCGGGCTCGGAGGACGCCGGCGAGAGCACCCCCGCGGGCACCCGCAAGGGCTCCACCACCGCCGCCGCTCCCGGGCGCACCGACGCGGACAAGGCCAAGGCCAAGGACGAGGACGAGGACGAGGACGGCGACGGGGACGACGCGCCGGCCGCCGGCCCGGGGTCCGCCGTCGGCGAGGAGACCTCGGAGATCACCGCACCGCTCTCGGTCCAGGAGCTCCGCGCCGAGCTGACCGCGGGCTCCTCCCGGAAGAAGCCCGCCGCGGAGCCCGCCCGACCCGCGCGCCGCCCCACCGACCCGCAGCCCACGGTCGACCCGCGCGACACCGCCACCCTCCCGCGCACCCTGCCCGCCCCGCAGCGCCGCAGCGGCGACATGATCGGCCACCGGTACCGGCTGGAGGAGTGCATCTCCCAGACCGAGACCTTCAGCAGCTGGCGCGCCGTCGACGAGAAGCTGCGCCGGGCGGTCGGCGTCCACCTGATGGCCTCCGGCCACCAGCGGGCCCGCAAGGTGGTGGCCGCGGCCAAGTCCGCCGCCCTGCTCGGCGACCCCCGCTTCGTCCAGGTGCTGGACGCCGTCCACGAGGGCGAGCTGGTCTACGTCGTGCGGGAGTGGCTGCCGCACTCCTCCGACCTCGCCAGGCTGCTCGCCAACGGCCCGATGGAGCCGCACGAGGCGTACCAGATGGTCCGCCAGGTCGCCGACGCCGTCGCGGCCGCCCACCGGCGCGGCCAGGCCCACCTGCGGCTGACCCCGCGCTGCGTGCTGCGCACCGACAGCGGCCAGTACCGGATCAACGGGATCGCGGTGGACGCCGCGCTGCGCGGGCTGCCCGCCGAGGGCGCCGAGGACGCCCAGCGGGCCGACACCCGCGCGATCGGGGCACTGCTGTTCGCCGCGCTCACCCACCGCTGGCCGTACCCGGAGGACCGCTACGACCTCCAGGGCCTGCCGAAGGGCCTCCAGAACGCCGCGCCGGACCAGGTCCGCGCCGGGGTCCACAAGGGCCTGTCCGAGCTCGCCGCGCGGGCCCTGTTCGACCAGCCGCCGCACCACGCCCAGCCGATCACCACGCCGGAGGAGCTGGTCCGGGCGATCGCGCAGATGCCCCGGATCCGCCAGCCAGAGCCGGAGCTGCCCGCCTTCCCGGCCCCGCCCCGGCACAACACCCACGCGCTGCCCACCGCGCCCAACCCCACCCGGGTCGCCGACACCACCGTCTCCCCGTTGCCGGCCTCCTCCCGCCCGACCTCCTCGCACCGCATGCGGCGGCGGCTGCGCCGGGTGGTCAAGGCCACCGCCTGGACGGTCGCCCTGGGCGCGATCGGCGTCGCTTCCTGGCAGTTCGTCGACACCCTGCGCCACACCGGGCCGGCCGCCGCGTCCCCGCTGCCCTCGGCCAGCAGCAACGCGCCCAGCCCGCAGGCCAGCACCCACAACCCGGCGCCGATCACGATCAAGGGCGCCCAGTCGTACGTCCTGCCGGGCGAGGGGTCGGAGGGGAGCGACAGCCCCGGCAAGGCGGTCGACGGCGACGTGAACACCGTCTGGACCACCCAGTGGTACAACGACCAGTTCGGCACCAAGCCGCCCGCCCTCAAGTCGGGTACCGGCCTGCTGATCGACCTCGGCTCGGCGCAGTCCGTCTCCTCGGTGAACGTCCAGTTCGCCGGCGAGCACACCGCGGAGCTCCGGGTGCCCACCGCGGCCGCCGCCGCCAACCCGATGTCGGCGAAGCTCGACGGCTTCACCCTCGCCGGCAAGAAGAGCGGGGCCAACGTCGAGTACACCCTCGAAGCCCCGGTCACCACGCGTTACCTCTTGCTCTGGCTGACCGCTCTGCCGAAGGATGGCGCCGGAAAGTTCACCGGCCAGGTCGCCGAGGTCAAGGTCTTCGGCTGACCGGGGGCGGTGGACCCGGGACGACGGCAGGGGGTCGAGGGGTGACGGTGACGGACGACGACGCGGCGCTGCTCGCCCGGCACGTCGCCGGCGACCCGGCGGCCTTCGGCCGGCTGGTGGACCGCCACCGCGACCGGCTCTGGGCGGTCGCCCTGCGCACCCTGGGCGACCGCGAGGAGGCCGCCGACGCCCTCCAGGACGCCCTGGTGTCCGCCTTCCGCTCCGCCGCCGGATTCCAGGGCCGCTCCGCGGTTACCACCTGGCTGCACCGGATCGTGGTCAACGCCTGCCTGGACCGCGCCCGGCGCAGCGCCACCCGCCGCACCACCCCTCTCGACGAGGACCCGCAGCGGCTGGACACCCTGGTCGGCGCCGCCGAACCGGCCGACTTCCCGGTGGTCCGGGCCGAGCTGCACCGCGAGCTGACCGCGGCGCTCGCCGAGCTGCCGCCCGAACAGCGGGCCGCGCTGGTGCTGGTCGACATGCAGGGCTACCCGGTGGCCGAGGCCGCGGAGCTGCTGGGCGTCCCGGTGGGCACGGTGAAGAGCCGCTGCGCGCGCGGCCGGGCCAAGCTCCTCCCGCTGGTCCGGCACCTGCGCGAGCCCGGTGTTTCACGTGAAACACCGCCCGCCCCCGGCTCGGCCCCGCCACGCCGGAGCACCCCGGGGAACCCGAAGCGCCCCGGAACCGTCACAGGGACGATCCTGGAAGGAGACGCGAGCGCCCGATGAACGCCCATCCCTCCTTCCCCGACCCCACCGAGGACCACCCCCCGGTCGAGCGGCTCGCCGACCTCGCCGAGGGGCTGATCGACTCCACGAGCGCCGTCGAGGCACTGCGGCGGCACCTGGACGGCTGCGCCGAGTGCCGGGAGACGGCCGACGCGCTCGCCGGGGTCCGGACGCTGCTCGGCGGCTTCGAGGCGCCGCCGATGCCGGCCGACGTGGCCGCCCGGCTGGACGCCGCGCTGGCGGCCGCCGCTGCCGAGGCCGCCGCCGGGAACGGCCGCGAGGCCGTCGAGCGGCCGCAGGAGGCCCCCGCGACCGACCGCCGGGCCGAGACCCCGGCCCGGCCCGAACGCGCCGCCACGGCACCCGTCACGCCGTCCTCCACGGCCCTCCCCTCCCGACCCGCCGGCCGATCCACCGACCGACCCGCAGGCCGACCTGCCGACCGGTCCGGCTCGGCCACCGGGCCCGGCCGCTCCCGCTCCCGCCGCCGGCGGTTCGCCGTGCTGCTCGGCACGGCCGCCGCCCTGGCCGCCCTCGGGCTCGGCGGGGCCCTGCTGCTGCACCCCGAGGACCGGTCCGGCTCGGTGACGGCCACCGCGGGCGGCGCCCCGGCCGCCACCGCCGACAGCCGCGACGCCCGGGCCCCGCACGCGGTGGGCGCCGGCACCGACTACCGCGAGGACGAACTCGCCGCCCAGGTCCAGCAGTTGCTGGCCCGCTCGGAGAGCGTCCCGGGGCTGCGGGCCACCGGGCCCGCCGGCTCCCCGGGCGCGATGCCGGCCGACGGCGCCCGGCCGGAGCCCGAGCCGACCGCCGCCTCCCCGACCGCCCCGGGCTGCCCGGCCCCCGCCCCCGGCACCCCGCTGGCCACCGACCGGGGCAGCTACCGCGGCTCCCCGGTGGACGTCCTGGTCTACCCGCTGCCCGGCCGGCCCGGCTCCGTCGACGTCTACCTGCGCTCCCCCGACTGCGGTCCGGTCCTCCTCCACCAGGCCGTTCCCAGCCGCTGACCGGCGGTTCCCATGCGATCCACGCCGGTGGCGGCACGCCGCTTCCGGACTCCGGGCGCCTGGTACTGATCCGCCTGGGAATGCGAGACACTGGTCAGTCGTTGTCCCGGGCGGCGGAGCAGGACCGCCCTCCCCGCAGCAAACGCGGGTCGCGATGCGAACCAGGAGAAGCAGTGAGCGACGTCCGTAACGTGATCATCATCGGTTCCGGCCCGGCCGGGTACACGGCTGCGCTCTACACGGCCCGTGCCTCCCTCAAGCCGCTGGTCTTCGAGGGGGCCGTCACCGCCGGTGGTGCACTGATGAACACCACCGAGGTCGAGAACTTCCCGGGCTTCCGGGACGGCATCATGGGCCCCGAGCTGATGGACAACATGCGGGCCCAGGCCGAGCGCTTCGGCGCCGAGCTGATCCCCGACGACATCGTCGCGGTCGACCTCACCGGTGACGTCAAGACCGTCACCGACTCCGAGGGCAACGTCCACAAGGCGCGCGCCGTCATCGTCACCACCGGCTCCCAGCACCGCAAGCTCGGCCTGCCGAACGAGGACAAGCTCTCCGGCCGCGGCGTCTCCTG